>NZ_VKHT01000085.1 GCF_014141535.1 Streptomyces alkaliphilus
GGGATGGATCGGGTGTGGCGGTGCCGGGCCCGGATCACACGGAGCCGACCGCGCGCCAGCGTGAAGTGGAAGCGGACCGGGTTGACCCCGGAGGGACCTCGCAGGAGTGCCCGGGGGTCGTGGTCGATGCGGTCGAGTTCCAGGCGCAGCAGGTCGATGACGGTTCCCAGCGCGGCGGCCATCGGGGGATGCCCCGTACCGGCGGTCGCTGCCCGCTCCAGCCACCGGCGGGCCCGGGCGGTCAGGGCGTGGACCATCTCGACGTACCGGCCGCTCGTCCGTCCCCGCGCGAGTTCCTCGGGGTCGACGTCGTACTCCTCGAGCACGGCGGCCGGCAGTTTGACGAAGCCGTCCTTCGCGTCCTCCCGCAGATCGCGCAGCGCGTCCAGGAGGTTGAAGGCGTCGGTCCACCTCCGCAGTGCCCGGATGTCCTCCGGGGTGAAGGTCGGTCCGGGGGCGGTGAGCAGGGTCATCAGGCGCTTCACCCCGAAGGGAAAGGTCAGGGTGTGCCAGTAGGCCCGCCAGTCGTCCCAGGTGGTCAGGGTGGTGGTGCCCTCGGCGTCCCGGCGGTAGAGGTCCCGGGTCGCCCTCATCCCATCGGCGGGCAGGTCCCGGGTCCACACCGCGTGCACGATGGCCGCACGCAGCGGATCCCGGCTGTGTCCCCGCCGCAGATCGGCTTCCAGCAGTTCACCGAACCGGTTCACTCGCTCCAACCTCTCCCGCCGGTCCAGCCGCCGGTCGTCGGAGGTGTCGTCGAGGTACCAGCCGTACCCGTACACAGCCCACAGCAGAGGTCTCAGGGATGCCGGGAAGAGCCCGGGGAGAGCCGCCTCCACGGGGCCCGCGCGGCGCGTCACGCGGCGGCAGATCTCGTAACCGGCGATGACCGTCGCGTCACGGATGCCGGCCCGTCGATAGGCACCGGCGCGCAGCGGGTGCAGCAGGCGGAAGGCCACGAGGCGCGCGGTGGGCCCGGCGCCACGGGGGCGCGGAAGCCTCCGGGCCAGGGTGCGCCGGCCGGTGCGCGCGGTGAAGGCCGCCAATCCGGCCGCCGTCAGGCCGGCCGACCAGCACAGGCCCAGCAGGAGTTGATGCCAGGGGATGGCGTCGAGGTCCGCCGCGGCCACGGCCGCCTGCATCGCTCCGTAGGCCGGCAACCACCTCAGCAGAGGGCTGTCCGCGGCGGGATTGGCCACGGGACTCTGCAACGTCAGATCGATCAGGCTGATCATGATGACGACGAACATTCCCGCCAGCTCACTGCGCAGCATCGCCGCGAGCAGGATGCCCATGCCCCCATAGGTCAGGGCCCCCACCATGAACGCGGCGACCATGACGTCGAGGCGTTCGGGCCGCTGGAAGAGACACACCAGGGCCGTGGCGTAACCGGCCGTCAGCGCCGCGGTGAGCAGCAGCACGCCGCTGCGGGCCAACAACAGACACAGCCGCGGGTATCCGGCGATCACCAGCCGGTGGTCGAACTCCGCCGACCGACGAGCGGCGAGGAACATCATGAAGCCGACGATCAAAGTGATCGAGTGCAACGCCCCCGACAATTGCGTCACCAGGTGGGCCTCCAGGGTCACCGACCGGTCTGCCGCGCGCAGGAAGAACCGCACCGGATCAGCGGGCAGAACCCGGTGGGCGAGCGTGAGCCACAGCGGGATGAAGAAGACCACCAGGGTCAGCGCCAACCGGTTACGGGCCTGCTCCAGCACGGCGTGACGCACCGCCGTGCCCAGGCACTGCCACCACCACCTCATGCGACGCCCTCCACCGCACCAACGTGGTCGGGGGTCAGGACCCCGTCCCTCAACCGGTGCAGCACGTCCAGCCGCTCCCGGTCATGGGCGAGGTGGGAGACCACCACGACCGTGCGACCCCGCTCGCACAGGTCTCCGGCGATCTCCCAGAAACGCAGATACGTCTCCCAGTCGAAACCCTGATACGGCTCGTCCAGCAGCAGCACTTCCGGATCGTGCATCAACCCCACGGCCAGATTCAGCTTCTGCAGCGTCCCCCCGCTGAGTGTGTGCAGACGGCTGCGAGGGCTCTCGTCGAAACGCAACTGCTCCAGCAACTCCCACGCCCGCCGACAGTCGTCGAGTCGGTAGGCGGCCCGGAAGAACCGCACATGCTCCCGGACGGTCAAGGCCGGGTGCAGCACGGTGTTCTGCGGGCAGTAACCGATCCGCCCACGGCACAGGACCGTGCCGCTGTCGGCTGCCGCCTGCCCCACCAGAATCCGCAGCAGTGTGCTCTTGCCGGCGCCGTTCGCGCCGACGATGCCGAGCAGACAGCCCCGGGGCACGTCCAGGGTCACCCCGCGCAGCACCGCGCGCCGACCGTATGCCTTACAGACGCCGTGGAGGCGCAGAGCGGCGCCCGTGGGCCCCGAAGTCGAAAAGTTCACACCATACGCAACGACGAGACCGGGGGATGGTGGCGGGGGAGAGTTCGTGTCATCGCCGTGGCGCAGGACCGGCACCGCCTTGATGCGGGGGTGAGGGCTGCGAGGACGTGCGCGGGCGTGGGGCGTGGGGTTGGGAGTGGCCGGTCCCACCGGGCAGAAGACGGGGCGGGCGCCGGCGGCGGCGATGGTGTGGGCGGCGGCGAAGCTCACGGAGGCGAGGTTGCGGAAGGGGACCATGGCGCGGGGTCCGGTGCCGGTGTGGAGGGTGGAGGCGTCCTCGGCGTCACCGAGGACGAGGCCACCGGCCTCGTCCACCTCGGCGCCCGGGAGTACGACCCCGCCCCGGGCCGCTTCCTCTCCCTCGACCCGATCATGGACCCGCTCGACCTCCGGCAGATCCACGGCTACGTCCATGCCAACAGCAACCCTCTCGCCTTCTTCGATCCCACCGGCCCGATCCTCTGCCGGTCGACCGGCCGGACCGGATGCCTCCAGCGCGGAACCAAGACCACCCCCGCCGCGACGACCGGCCCGTATACGCGGGGGGCGGTACGGGACGGAGCGGCGCCCCCGTCACCGGAAGCTCGACCGAGTCGGTGCCCAAGGCCAACAACGCCGGGTCTTCTGCGAACAAGTACGGTGCGGGCTGTCAGTTGACTCTTGAGATGTACCGTAAGGGGGCCATTGGAATGGCCGGCGACGGTGTCGCCGATCCCAACTCCTATGCGGTGATTACTGCCCGGGCCATGGGATTTACTCCCATCGATTGAAGGTTCGATGCGGGTGATGCATTCACGACCGAAATCAGGAAGCAGCGCTGGATCAAGGAAGTGCTGAACCGGGAGTCGGGTCTGTGAATGCCCACGGTGGCGGGGCACAATGACGGTGCGTCCATACCGGGTCCAACGCAACTTGTTGACCGCATGCAGGGTTTTTCCATCCGGGAGTGAGGTGCCTTGTGGAGTCGTGGGAAGAAGCGGAGATCAAGACTCTGACCGAAAAGGAGAAGCGTTACACCAGGTTGTCCTGGCTGATTATCTGGGCGGCTCTTGGGATCCTTGGCCTGGTCGTCTTGATGGTTGTTGTCGGGATTCCCTTGATGATTACGATGATGGCCTTCGTGTCGAGGTGAGACAGCGTCGCAGAGTTGAGGCACGGGCATCCCATGCCGTGACCTTCTCGGTGCGCGAGTCGTGGCGGGTCGATTCACGGTCCTCCACCTTCACAAAAAAGCCGAAACCGAAAGCCATCGGCGCGGGCATTCCGAGGACGAGACCCACACTTGTCGCCCCGATCCTGATCGAGACGACACTCCGGTTCGGGACCAACGGAATCAATCGTCATGATGCCCTTTGCCACACCGACTCAACTGCCCGGATCACCAGAGAATCACAAAACCAAAAATCAGGTACAGGGCAGGCGCGCCAATCGGAAAAATGAGCCACCGATGCCGCAGTGGTCGATGATTCGGCAATGCTCGGCCGACCCGCCCGCGCCGCTTGTTCCCAGAATTTCGAGAAGTCAAAAACTTGCGTCTCGCACGACTCGCCCTGACATACTCCAAAAACCCCATGACCAAGAAGGGCAGGAAAGCGGACAACAGCACCGAAAGCGTGAGATCAAAAGGAATTCCGACTGCCACCTCCAGTAGCATGGCGAAAAGAATACTCCCCCCGCAGAGAACACCCCATATCCAGGCCGATCCACCAAAAATATCCGCAGCCCCCGACGCGCTCCCCTCCCCCCGCTGGGCTTGATTCAACGTACGAGAGAGCGGGTGTGAACATTCTCGCGCCTCCTCTTTCAGGTGAGACATGGAGGTCTTCAACGGAAGTCGGACAAAAACTCCTATGAGGATGTCCATGCCCCGCACCGGAAATGCTTCAACGGCATACACGAAATTACCGAACCATATCAATGACCCATCTCCTGCCCGCAGCTGTTGAAAGGGTCTCGGCAAGGACGACTGTCACCGCCGCATCACGGCTCCTCGAAAACTTCGGGCCATTCACCAGCCCATTCGCCCCGCGATGCGCACTCTTTCCCCCGGAGTGGCCACACGGAATCGAATGACGTCACCATACCAGGGCAGCACGCCATTGAGATCACCGCTGGGATCACTTTCTCGCATTTACTTCCTCTATCGCCACATCAATCTCAATGAAGGCCCGTAGCGGCAGCGAGTTCCACCAGGCCGCGCAAGAGGAAGAAGGAAACACCAGCGGAGAGAGCGGACAACACCACACTTGCCCCGACCCCGGGCGATCTTCCCAAAAATTTTGTGAGGGCGATGAACACCATCAGACAGGAAAGCGTGTGGAAAACAGCCCATGCCACAACGAAATCGGAGCCTGCCCGCGCTCCCAACAGCGCCCCGAACAGCGACCCTCCGGCGAAAATCGCAGCGGAAACCCACCGTATCTCGAGCGGCTTCCGAACCCCTCTTTCCACATGCCCCCTCCGGGCCCTGCGGTCACGTACCCCTGCGGCGACAAAAAGAGCTGCTCCCAGGAACCAGGGCAGCACGTGGACGAAGGTAAATGAAGACATGTCGATTATTCTTGACTTTCGCGACCGATGAAGCTCCCCATTGGATCAACATCGCATACTACTCGCCCCGTCGGAGAAAATCCCCTCCCGTCGGGAATTCAATGATCATGCATCACAGCTCTTCGAAAACTCCGCAATTCCTGTTTTCTACGACTTATGAACGTGCATGCACCCAAACCACTCCCCGGAGGGCGGAAACAGCGTCCTTCATGCCAGAACTTCCGCAACCCCGCGAAGGGGTCACCGAGTCGACGTCGAACAGAGCCCGGCCCACTCGGCGTCCCGCCCGACAGGCGGCGTGCTCGACCGCGCCGCCTGTCGGATCCCGCTTTCCGGGCCCGGCCGGGCGCGTGAGGACTCATACGCCACAGGCACGCGCGGCTCCGCCCGTGTGCCCGACCCCGGAGCGGCGCGTCCACCCGCTCCCTCGGGTGTCGTGCGCCACCACCGTGAGGACTCCGGGCGTGGAGCCCGGGCACATTGCCCGGCGGTACGCGGTACCGGACGCTGCTGAACGTCCCCGGAACCCCACTCAGGGAGCCGACACCATGCCGCAACCCATGCCTCCGCTCCTGGACGGTCGGACCGCCGTCGTCACCGGCGCCGCCGGTGGCATCGGCCGAGCCTGCGCGCTCCACCTCGCCGCCGCCGGGGCGACGGTGCGCGCCGTCGACCGGGACGCGGACGGTCTGCGGCGCCTGGCCGACGAGGCGCCGGTCGAACCGTTGGTCGCCGACCTCACCGACCTCGAGGCCGCCGAGCGGGCCGGTGCCGGAGCGGACATCCTCGTCAACAACGCGGGGGTCCAACTGGTCCGCCCCCTGGAGGAGTTCCCCCCGGAACGCTTCGACCACATGCTCACCCTGATGCTGCACGCCCCCTTCCGGCTCATCCGGGGAGCGCTCCCCCACATGTACCGGCGGAGGTGGGGACGGATCGTCAACATCTCCTCGGTGCACGGTCTGCGCGCCTCGGCGTACAAGGCCGCCTACGTCGCGGCCAAGCACGGCCTGGAGGGCCTTTCGAAGGTCGCGGCGCTGGAGGGCGCCCGGCACGGAGTCACCTCCAACTGTGTCTGCCCGGGGTACGTGCGCACCCCGTTGGTGGAGCGGCAGATCGCCGACCAGGCGGCGACCCACGGCATCCCGGAGTCCGAGGTGATCCGCGATGTGTTGTTGGCCGGGTCGGCCCGCAAGGAGCTGCTGGAGCCGGAGGAGGTCGCCGCAGCCGTCGGCTATCTGTGCACCCCGGCCGCAGCCGGTATCACCGGCATCTCCCTGCCCCTGGACGGCGGGTGGACCGCGCGTTGACCATGGTGGACATGGACGCCGCCCACGCCGCCCTGCACCACCTGGAACTCCTGGCGCGTGGCGCGCCCGCCGAGGAGCACCGGCGAGCGGACGGTGCGGTGGCCGGATCGACCCCGGAGCACGAGCGGGCCCGGGTCCTGGCCCTGCGGGTCCGTGCCGAACTGGAGGGGCTGCGCCGGCGGGAGGCCGCGCTCACCGCGCTCTTCGAGACCGCCCGCGATCTCGCCGGGCTGCGCGACCCCGACGCCGTGCTCCAGGCCATCGTGCGGCGGGCGCGGTCACTGCTGGGCACCGAGATCGCCTACATGACGCTCACCGATCCCGAGCGCGGGGACACCTACATGCGGGTCACCGAGGGCTCCGTTTCCGCGCGCTTCCAGCAGTTGCGGCTGGGGATGGGAGAGGGACTGGGCGGGCTGGTCGCCCAGACCGCCCGCCCGTATGTCACCGACGACTACGCGCGGGACGGCCGGTTCCGCCACACCCGGGTCATCGACGAGGGCGTCGCCGAGGAGGGTCTGGTCGCCATCCTCGGGGTGCCGCTGCTGCTGGGGCGGGAGGTGATCGGGGTGCTCTACGCCGCCGACCGGCGGACCCGGGTCTTCGCACGCGAACAGGTGGCGCTGCTGGCCTCCTTCGCCGCCCACGCCGCCGTGGCCATCGACACCGCCCGGTTGCTCGCCGGGACCCGGGCGGCCATGGCCGAGCTGGAGGCCGCCAACGCCGTCATCCGCGAGCGGGGCCGGGCCATCGAACGGGCCGGGGAGGTCCACGACCGGCTGGCCCGGATCGTGTTGCGCGGAGGCGGGGTGGAAGATGTGACGGCCGCCGTCGGCGAGGTGCTGGACGGCGAGGTCGGGTACCGGGAGCACGTCGCCGGGGAACCGGCCCCGCAGGCGCCGGCCGGCGGTCGGGCGGTGCCGGTGGTCGCCGGTGAGGAACGATTGGGGACCCTGGTCCGGTACCCCCGTGCCGGGGGCACCGAAGATTCCGGAGATGCCGGGGACGCGGGGGACACGGCGGAGACGGACCTGCGCATCCTGGAGCGCGCCGCCATGGTGATCTCGCTGCTGCTGCTCGCCCGTCGCACCGCCGGCGAGGCGGAACAACGGGTGCGCGGCGAGTTGCTGGACGATCTCCTCGACGCGCCGGAGCGGGCCCCCCGCCTGCTGCGCGAACGGGCCGCCCGCATCGGCGCCGACCTGGACCGCCCGCACACCGTCCTGGTGGCGCGGGCCGGCTCGCCGGGCGGGCCGGAGGACCCGGAGGGCGCCGGACGGCAGCGGCTGCGGTCCGCCGCCGCCCACCTGGCCCTCACCCGGCACGGCCTGGCGACCTCCCGGGACGGTGGCGCCGTCCTGCTGCTGCCCACGGAGGCGGAGGAGGCCGCCGAACAGGCCCGCCGGGCCGCCACCCAGCTCGGGGCCGCCCTGGGGGGCCTGCCGGTGACGGTCGGGGCGGCCGGCCCGGTCCCCTCCCCCGCCACCGACCCGGCCGGGGTCGCGGTGGCCTGCGCCGAGGCCCTGCGCTGCGTGGAGACGCTGCGGTCATTGGGACGGGCGGGTGAGGGGGCGTCCGCCGCCGAACTCGGTTTCCTGGGATTGCTCCTGGCCGAGCACCGCGACATCGACGGGTTCGTCCAACGGACCCTGGGGCCGGTCCTGGAGTACGACGCCCGGCGCAATGCCGCGCTGACCGCCACCTTGGAGGCGTACTTCGCCGGGGGCATGTCCGCCCTACGGGCCAAGGACACCCTGCACGTCCACGTCAACACCGTCACCCAGCGGCTGGACCGCGTGGGCCGGCTGCTGGGCGACGACTGGAAGTCCTCCGAACGGACTCTGGAATTGCAGTTAGCGCTGCGCCTGCGCCGGCTCTCCGGGGCGGCCGTCCGCTGAGGGCGTGGCGGCGTCCTCACCGATGGCCGACAGATCCCGATCACGGGTCTCCCGCGCACAGGCCACGGCCACCACGGTGAGCAACGCCGCGGCGATCAGGTAGATGGCGATCGGGGTGGAGGTGCCGTGGGAGGCCAGCAGCGCGGTGGCGATCATCGGTGCGGGGGCACCGGCGGCCACCGAGGAGAACTGGGCTCCGATGGAGGCACCCGAGTACCGCATGCGGGTGGCGAACATCTCCGAGAAGAAGGCGGCCTGCGGCGCGTACATGGCTCCGTGCAACACCAGCCCCACCGTCACCGCCAGGAGGATGGAACCGAACTGCCGGGAGTCCAGGAGAGCGAAGAAGGGGAAGACCCACAGGCCGACGCCGGCGGCCCCCAGGAAGTAGATCGGCCGCCGGCCGAACCGGTCGGAGGCGGCGCCCCACATCGGAATGACCACGAAGTGCACCGCCGAGGCGATGAGTACCGCGTTGAGGCCGACCTGACGGGACATCTCCAGATGGTTGGTCAGATAGACCAGGATGAAAGCCGTGATGATGTAGTAACTGATGTTCTCGGCCATCCGGCAGCCCATCGCGATGAGCACGTCGCGCCAGTGTTGGCGCATCACGGCGAGGAGCGGCCGGCGGTCCACCGCGCTCTCGCCGTCCTCCGAGGCCCGGCGGGCCTCGGCCCGGGCCCTGGCCTCCTTGAACACGGGGGACTCGTCCACCGATATCCGGATCCACAGGCCCACGAAGACCAGCACGCCGGACAGCAGGAACGGCACCCGCCAGCCCCAGCTCTCGAAGGCCGCCACCGGGAGCAGCCAGGTGAGCAGAGCGAGCACGCCGGTGGCGAGCAACTGACCCGCGGGGGCGCCGGTCTGGGGCCAGGAGGCCCAGAACCCGCGGCGGCGGGCGTCACCGTGCTCGGACACCAGCAGGACCGCGCCGCCCCATTCGCCGCCCAGCGCGAAACCCTGGATCAGGCGGAGCACGGTGAGCAGCACCGCGGCCCCCGAGCCGATCTGGGCGTGGGTGGGCAACAGTCCGATGGCGAAGGTCGCCCCGCCCATCAGCAACAAGCTGATCACCAGCAGCTTCTTGCGGCCGAGCCGATCGCCGTAGTGGCCGAAGACCAGCGCCCCGACGGGGCGCGCGGCGAAGCCCACCGCGTAGGTGCCGAAGGCGAGGAGGGTGCCGACCAGGGGGTCGGAGTCGGGGAAGAAGAGGGTGTTGAAGACGAGAGCGGCGGCGGCGCCGTACAGAAAAAAGTCGTACCACTCGATGGTCGTACCGATGAGGCTGGCGGCGACAACCTTGCGGATGGGCCGCTCCGCAGGTGGGGAGGCCATGCGGAATCCTCTCTGCTCGCGGGGAGGTTCGGTGTGGCCACACGGTAGAGACCGACCGGACCGCGCCCCATGTGCGCGGCGCCCACACCGCGCCCACCCGCGATGTGGGCCGCCCCCGCAACCACCGGGACCCGGAGGGCTCGCCCCCTGTGGCGGACCGAATGGCTA
>NZ_VKHT01000850.1 GCF_014141535.1 Streptomyces alkaliphilus
CCCTCCACCACGGGGCGAGCCCACCGAACCCTCCGCTCACCGGACCGCCCTCCGTCGCATCAACCACAGGAAGAACGGGCCACCGACCAGCGCGGTGAGGATGCCCACCGGGATCTCCTCCGGGCTGATGACCGTGCGTGCCGCCAGGTCCGCGGCGAGCAGGAACGTGGCGCCCAGCAGCACCACCGCCGGCAGCGCCCGCCGGTGGTCGGCGCCCACCAGCAGCCGCACCACGTGCGGCATGATCAACCCGACGAAGCCGATCTGCCCGCTGACCGCCACCATCGCCCCCACCATCAGGGCGACCAGCACGAACATCGCGCTGCGGAAGCGATGCACGTCCAGGCCGAGCGCCGCCGCGGCCTCCTCCCCGGCGAGCAGCAGGTTCAGCGGGCGGGAGGAACCGAGCAGCGTCAGGGCGCCCACCAGGATCACGGCCGCCGGGATCCACACCATCGTCCAGGTGGTGCCGGCCAGGCCGCCGAGCATCCAGCGCACCGCCGACTGGGTGCGGTGCGGGTCGTTGGCGGTGATGATCAGCAAACTCGCCACCGCCGTCAGCACCTCGGCGGTCGCCACACCCGCCAGCACCAGTCGCAGGGTGGTCATCCGACCGCCCGCGCGGGCCAGGAAGTACACGGCGAACAGCGCCACCAACGCCCCGCAGAAAGCGGCCACCGGCAGCGAGAACACACCGAACAGGGTCACGTTCAGCACGAGCACCAGCACCGCGCCGACACTCGCGCCCGAGGAGATGCCCAGCAGCATCGGGTCCGCCAACGGGTTGCGCACCAGGGCCTGGAGCGCCATCCCCGCCACCGACAGGCCCGCCCCGACCACGGCGCACAGCAGCACCCGGGGCAGCCGCACGTCCAGCACGATCGTCTCGTGCACCGGCGACCAGGTCGGCTCGACCGCGCCGGGGACGATCTGGTGCAGCAGGATCCGCCACACATCCGCGGGTGGGACGGAGACCGACCCGATCGCCACGGCCGCGGTGGCCGTGGCCAGGAGCAGGGCCGTCATCGCGAGGACGACCACCGCGTAGGGGAGACGGCGACGGCCGACCGCGGCGGGCAACGCGCCCGGCGCGGGGGAGCCGGACGCGGCCCGCCCGTACGGCGGGGCGGGAGCGGTCACCGGAAGCGATCCGGGTGGAGTTGCCGGGCCAGCGACTCCACCCCGTCGGGCACCCGCACACCCAGCACGGTCGAGGACAACGGCAGCACCGCGAAGCGCTCCTCCCGGATCGCCGGGACGTCGCGCAGAGCCGGGTTGTCCAGCAGGAACCGCTTCTTGTCCTCCACCGACCGGTCGCCGTAGTCGTAGATCACGATGACCTCGGGGGCCCGTTCGGCGACCTGCTCGAAGGAGACGTCGCCGAAGGCCCTGTCGAGGTCGGCGAAGAGGTTCGTGGCGCCGGCGCGATTGATCATCTCGTTGCCGATGCCCCCGCCACCGGCGGTGAAGGCGGTGGTCTCGCCGCTGTCGTAGACGAAGACGTCGACCGGCTCCACGCCCTCGAGGTGCTCGGCCACCCCGTCCAACACCCCGTGCAGCCGCTCCAACTCCGCGTCCGCGCGCTCGGGAACGCCGAAGATCCGGGCGATGTCCCGCACCTCGCGGTCCATCAGGTCGATGTCCAGCGGCGGGGTGGAGCACTCCTCGACGTTGAGGTGGGTGGCGATGCCGTGGGAGGCGAAGGCCTCCCGGGAGCGCCCCTCCTGCGCGTCGAAGGTGCTGGAGAAGCCGCCGTAGACGAAGTCGGGTTCGAGCGCGAGGAGCGTCTCGTAGGAGGGGTACTGCTCGGAGACCACCGGCACCGCGTCGTAGTCCTCCCGGTACTCCGGCAGGATCTCGTCGTCGAGGTAGCCGGTGCCGACCATGGAGTCCGCCAGGTCGAGGGCGAGCATCACCTCGGTGGCGTGCTGGTTCAACGACACCGCCCGCTCGGGGGGTTGTTCGTAGGTCACCTCCGTCCCGCAGTTCTCGACGGTGAACGGGAAGCCCTCCGGGGCGCCGGCGGTGTCGCTCCCGTTCGCGGCGTCCGCGCCCCCGGCCCCGCCGGTGTCCGATCCACCGGTGTCGGAGCCGCAGCCGGTGGCGAGGAACGCCAACGTCCCGGCCAGGAGCACGGCCGGAACGCGCCGGGATATCGGGGAACTCGTCATGGGGGGTGTCCTCCGCGAGGGATGGTGGG
>NZ_VKHT01000851.1 GCF_014141535.1 Streptomyces alkaliphilus
CCCCCGAACTCTCCCCGACGCCCCGGTCGCCCGGCCCCACCGGCCGGGCGACCGGGGCGTTCCCGATGGTCGGGAGCGTCGCGGCGGGGCTCACACCGGGAGGGTCGGCGCGCTGAGCGCAGCGTTGCGCCCGGGAAACGAGGGGGATGCCGTCGGGTAACAGCCGGCCCGCACGCTCGACCCATGACCTCAGCAGGATCGGCCGAACGAGCCGCCCCCCGCACCGGAGTCCGGAAGGCCGCCGATGGCGCCCCGGCGGCCCGGCGCGTGGTGATCGTGGGCGGTGGCATGGCCGGTGCGCGACTGGCGGACCGGCTCGCCGGACACCCGGACACCACCGTCACCGTGCTCGGCGAGGAGCCGCACCCCGCCTACAACCGGGTGCTGCTGGCCGAGGTGCTGGCCGGCCGCTACCCGGCGGAGGTGATCGCGCTCCCCGCCCCGCCGGCGACCGTGCGGCGCCGCTCGGGCGTGCGAGCGGTGCGGCTGGACCGCGCCGAGCGGCGGGTGGTGTGCGACGACGGTTCGGTGGAGCCCTACGACGCCCTGGTGCTGGCCACCGGGAGCAACCCGGTGCTGCCGCCGCTGCGCGGCCTGTTCACCCGCACCGGGCACGACCTCCCCACCGGGGTGCGGGCCTTCCGCACCCTGGACGACGCGCTGGCGCTGGCCGGGGCGTGCGAGGAGGACGGGGGGACGCGGGCGGTGGTGATCGGCGGCGGGCTGCTGGGCGTCTCCGCCGCCCGCGCCCTGGCCCACCGGGGCGTCCGGGTGCTGCTGGCCCACCAGGGCGAGCATCTGATGGAGCGGCACCTGGACCCGGACGCGGCCGGACTGCTGCGCTCCCACCTCGCCGAGTTGGGCGTGGAGGTGCACACCGAGTGCCGGGTGCGCGGCGTGCGCACCGATCCCGAGGACCCCGCCCGCCCGGTGCGGGCGGTGGAGTTGGCCGACGGGTACCTGTTGGAGGCCGAGCAGGTCGTGCTGGCCTGCGGGGTGCGCCCGCGGGTCGGCCTGGCACGGGCGGCCGGCCTGGCGGTGGAGCGGGGCGTCGTCGTGGACGACCGACTGACCACCTCCGACCCCACCGTCTTCGCGATCGGCGACTGCGCCGAGCACCGCGGCACCCTCCACGGGCTGGCGGGCGCCGCCCGGGAGCAGGCGGACGCGCTGGCCCGGGTGCTGGCCGGCGACCCGGACCCGTGTCCGTACCCCGGTACCCGGGCGCTGACCCGGCTGACCCTGCCCGCCGGTCCGGGTGTCACGACGGGCCCGCCCGCCGGGCCCCGTTCCTTCGATCTGGCCGCCTTCGGCGACCCGGTGCCCGCCCCCGGCGACGACGTCGTGCAGTTGGCCGACGCGACGCGGGGCGCCTACCGGCGCCTGGTGGTGCGGGGCGATCGCCTGCGCGGCGGGGTCCTGCTGGGCGACCTGGGGGCCGTGGGCTCCCTGGCACGTACGTGGGAGAGCGACGAGGCCCTTCCCGCCACTCCCCTGCTGCACCTGCTCACCCCCGACGGAGGGCTGTGATGTCCGAGATGCTCGAGACGAGCGATACCGCCGGTGCCCCCGGTACCGATGACTCCACCGGCCCGATCGTGCTGGTCGGACACGGCATGGTCGGTCAGCGTTTCCTGGAGGAGCTGGTCGAGCGGGGGGTGACCGGACGGCGCCGGGTGGTGGTCTTCTGCGAGGAGCCGCGCCCCGCGTACGACCGGGTGCAGCTGACCTCCTGGTTCACCGGCGCGACCGCCGAGGACCTGAACCTGCTGCCGGAGGGGTTCGCCGAGCGGCACGGCATCGAACTGCTGATCGGCGACCCCGTGGTGGCGGTGGACCGGGGGGCGCGCACCGTCACCTCGGCCGCCGGGCTGGTGCGGGAGTGGGGGACGCTGGTGCTGGCCACCGGTTCGTACCCGTTCGTGCCGCCGGTGCCGGGGAAGGACGCCACCGGCTGTTTCGTCTACCGCACCATCGAGGACCTGCTGTCCATCGAGGAGTACGCCAAGGGCTCGCGCACCGGCGTGGTGGTGGGGGGCGGTCTGCTGGGGCTGGAGGCGGCGGGCGCGTTGCGCGGCCTGGGTCTGGACGCGCACATCGTGGAGTTCAACGACCGGCTGATGGCGATCCAGGTGGACTCCGGGGGCGGCGAGGCGCTGCGCCGCACCGTGGAGGGGATGGGCCTGACCGTCCACACC
>NZ_VKHT01000852.1 GCF_014141535.1 Streptomyces alkaliphilus
CCCTTCCCCCCGGCCGGGCGCCCCACCTGCGCCGACGGTTTCCCCGGTGTCGAAGGGGCCGTGGGAACGGGCCCATCGGGGTCCCACGGGAATCGTCACAGGTTCATCCATTGGTGCACGTGCACCCTCCCGTGCGCGTACCCTGTGGCCCACATCCCGCGCGCCATCCCCCACGGCTGACCCTCACCCGCAACTCTGCGAGACATCCCGGATATGACGCCTGAACCCACCGCACCCCAGCGCTCCTCCACCCCGCCGACCGGCTCGGGTGAGCACCCCGATCCGCCGGCGGTACCGCCCCTGCTGGACGCCCTGCAACACGAGGTCGCCGTCTTCGCGCGCCGTGCCGAACAGACCCGCCTCGGCGGGCTGGGACCGGCCCGCAACTCGATGGACCGCGCCGCCTACCTGCTCCTGAGCAAACTGGACCAGGAGGGACCGACCGGGGTGAAGGCCCTGGCCTCCGGCATGGGCATCGACTCCTCGACCGTGACCCGGCAGGTGGCGCCGCTCGTCGACGCCGGCCTGGTGACCCGGTCCGCCGACCCCGCCGACGGGCGGGCGGTCGTGCTGCGCCTGTCCCAGCGCGGCGGTGAACGGCTGGAGGAGGTGCGGCGCTCGCGGTGCAAGCTGATGTCGCTGCTCACCGACGGCTGGTCCGAGGAGGAGCAGGAGACCTTCCGGGTCCTGCTGGCCCGCTTCAACACCGCCGTCGCCGGCTGGCAGACGAACTACACGCTCCCCGAGTGAGGGGCGGGGTGCCGGAGATGTGACCCGGGGGCCGCGTTCACCGTCGTGAACCCGGCCCCCTCGGTTCGCCCCGGGGCGGGCGCTCAGCCCAACGCGCGGGTCAGGTCCTCCAGCAGGTCGTCGATCGCCTCGATACCGACCGACAGCCGCACCAGGTCCGCGGGAACCTCCAGCGCCGAGCCCGCCGCCGAGGCGTGCGTCATCCGCCCCGGGTGCTCGATCAGCGACTCCACACCACCCAGGGACTCCCCGAGGGTGAACACCCGGGCACGCTCGCAGACCGCGACCGCGGCCTCCTCCCCGCCGGTCACCCGGAACGACACCATTCCCCCGAAGCCCGACATCTGCTTGGCCGCCACCTCGTGCCCCGGGTGGGACTCCGACCCCGGGTAGAGCACCGCGTGCACCGACGGGTGCGACCGCAGCATCTCCACCACGCGCGCCGCGTTGGCGTTGTGCCGGTCCATGCGCACCGCCAGGGTCTTGATACCGCGCAGCACCAGCCACGAGTCGAAGGGACCGGCGACGGCGCCCATCGCGTTCTGGTGGAACGCCAACTCCTCGCCCAGTCCGGCGTCCGAGGTCACCAGCGCCCCGCCCACCACGTCCGAGTGACCGCCGAGGTACTTGGTCGTCGAGTGCACCACCACGTCCGCCCCCAGCGCCAGCGGCTGCTGCAGGTAAGGGCTCGCGAAGGTGTTGTCCACCACCAGACGCGCGCCCGCCTCACGGGTGATCTCCGCGACCGCCGCGATGTCGGTGATGCCCAACAGCGGGTTGGAGGGGGTCTCCACCCACACCGCGCGGGTGCGCGGCCGCATCGCCGCCCGCACCGCCTCGACGTCGGAGGTGTCGACCACCGACCACTCCACGCCCCAGCGTTCGACCACCTTCGAGATCAACCGGAAGGTACCGCCGTAGGCGTCGTTCGGGATCACCAGGTGGTCTCCCGGCGCCAGGACGGTGCGCAACAGGCAGTCCTCGGCCGCCAGGCCGGAGGCGAAGGCCAGGCCCCGGGACCCGCCCTCCAGCGCCGCCAGGTTCTCCTCGAGGGCGGTCCGGGTGGGGTTGGCGGAGCGGCTGTACTCGTAGCCGCCGCGCAGGCCGCCCACGCCGTCCTGCTTGAAGGTGGACACCTGGTGGATCGGCGGCACCACCGCTCCGGTCAGGGGGTCGGGCTCCTGGCCCGCGTGGATGGCCAGGGTTTCGAAGTGGGGACTCGGCTGCTCGTGCATGTCCCCCACCGTAGTCCGCCGTACGGTGGAAACGGACGCCCCGGGAGACCGGGGAGCCCCGGGAACGCCCCGCCGGCCGCCCCCCGGGCCGCGGCCGGGGCGCGCTCCGTAGAGTCCTGGTGGGGCGCCGTCGTCAGCCGGCGCCCGCGCCCCCATCATCGCCCGAACATCCGCCCGACCACCCGGCGCGCTTCGCCGGCCCGAACC
>NZ_VKHT01000853.1 GCF_014141535.1 Streptomyces alkaliphilus
TCCCTCCCCTCCCCGTGAACCCCCGGGCCACCTGGCACAATGGCAGCCGAGTACGGGAGCCGGGGCGACTTCGGGAGGCAATGGTGGTGACGGCAGGACCGCCGGTCCGCGGCCGGTCCACACGACAGCGCGCGGCGGTGTCCGCGGCGCTCGCGGAGGTGGACGAGTTCCGCAGCGCCCAGGAATTGCACGACATGCTCAAACACCGGGGCGAGTCCGTCGGGCTGACCACGGTCTACCGCACGCTGCAGTCATTGGCCGACGCGGGCGAGGTGGACGTGCTGCGCACCCGCGAGGGCGAGGCGGTCTACCGTCGGTGCAGCACCGGGGACCACCACCACCACCTGGTGTGTCGGAACTGCGGCAAGGCGGTCGAGGTCGAGGGGCCCGCCGTGGAGAAGTGGGCCGACGCCGTCGCCGCCGAACACGGTTTCGTGGACGTGAGTCACACCGTCGAGGTCTTCGGCACCTGCGGCGACTGCGCCGCGGCGCGGAGCGCCGGGGACATCTGACGCCGGCGGAGTCGTCCGTCGGCCCGACCGTTCGCACCGCACACCGGCCCGTTGTCGGATCCGGAGAAGTCCGGGGACCGCGGCGGGCCGTTGTCGTACCGTTCCGGTGGCCGCGACGGCCCGCGGCAGCCCATGGCGGCCACACGGTGTTTTCCGGCCGGCACCGGGGTACCGTCCGGTGGGTACGGCAGAAGCGTCGCCCGGGGTCCCCGGGGCGGAGGATGCGGGAGGTGGGATCTCATGACTCTGGTCACGGCCGATCTGTCGGTCTCCCTGGACGGGTACGTCACCGGTCCCGGGCCCTCCCCCGCCGTTCCCCTCGGGCACGGCGGGGAGCGGCTGCACGAATGGATCCACCGGCTGGACAGCTGGCGCGGGATGCACGGCCTTCCCGGTGGGGAGGGCGGGCCGGACTCGGAGATCCTCGCCGAACAGGCCGAGGGCGTCGGCGCGGTGATCATGGGCGGTCGGATGTTCACCCACGGCGAGGCGGCGTGGGGGGAGGAGCCGCCCTTCCGGGTCCCGGTGCTGGTCCTCGACCCCACCCCGCGCGAGCCGCTGCGTCGGGGGAACTCCCTCTTCCGGTTCCTCACCGGCGGAGCGGAGGAGGCGCTGGCCGAGGCCCGCGAGTACGCCGGGGACGGCAAGATCGCGGTGGCCGGCGGGGCTCTGACCGTCCGACGCCTCCTGCTCGCCGGGCTGCTGGACGAGTTGCAGCTGCACCTGGTGCCGATCCTGCTCGGCGGGGGCACCCGGCTGTTCGACGGACCGGTGCCGGAAGGGATACGGCTGGAGCAGACCCGGGTCATCGGTTCGCCCACCGTGACCCACCTGCGCTACCTGGTGCGCCGCTGACCCCTCCGGCGGACGGAGGGTGATCGGCCGGTGATCAGCCCGCGGGGGTCCCCGCGACACCATCGCCGGTGGGGATCTCGTTGGGAAGGGCGCCGCCGAACCGGCGGTCCCGGGAGGCGTACTCCAGGCAGGCGTTCCACAGGTGACGGCGGTCGAAGTCCGGCCACAGGATGTCCTGGAAGACCAGTTCGGCGTAGGCGCTCTGCCAGAGCAGGTAGTTGGAGGTGCGCTGCTCCCCCGAGGGCCGGATGAACAGGTCCACGTCCGGCATGTCCGCGAAGTACAGGTAGCGGACCAGGGTCTCCTCGGTGACCTTCGCCGGGTCCAGCCGCCCGTCGCGCACGTCGGCGGCCAGGCGGGCGGCGGCGTCGGCGATCTCCGCCCGCCCACCGTAGTTCACGCACATGTACAGCGTCATGGCGTCGTTGTCGCGGGTGTGCTCCTCGGCCTCCTGGAGCTTGCGGACCACCGACTTCCACAACCGCGGTTCGCGCCCGGCCCAGCGGATGCGCACGCCCATCGCGTCCAGTTCCTCGGTGCGGCGGTCGATGACGTCCCGGTTGAAGCCCATGAGGAACCGGACCTCGTCGGGGGAGCGCTTCCAGTTCTCGGTGGAGAAGGCGTACAGGGAGAGGTTGCGCACGCCCAGTTCCAGGCACCCCTTGACCACGTCGAGGACGACGGCCTCGCCGCGCCGGTGCCCCTCCGTCCGGGCCAGCCCGCGCTCCTTGGCCCACCGCCCGTTGCCGTCCATGACGATCGCCACGTGCCGGGGGATCAGCTCGGCGGGCAGCGCGGGGGGACGCGCCCCGGAGGGGTGG
>NZ_VKHT01000854.1 GCF_014141535.1 Streptomyces alkaliphilus
CCCTCCTCCGGCGGTGAGCCCCGCCCCGGTTTCCCCTCCGGGAGCACCGTCTCACCATGCGGTCGCCGGGAAAGGGCCCATACCCCGGCCGTCATCCCGCCGGGCCGCCCGGAGGAGACCACCCGGGGTCCTGCTCTTCCGCCGCTCGGCTCCACCGACCGGCTTCTCCTCATCGGAAGGTTTCCGTACATGTCCGCGTTCCGTCCTCCACTCCGCCGTCCGGTGCACCGTTCCTCCGGAGGGATCGTGGCCCTCACCGCCGCTCTGCTGTTGGGCGGGCTCACCGCCTGCGGCTACGGCTCCGACAGCCCGGACACGTCGTCGACCGGGAACTCCCCCGCCCGGGCGGCAGAGGGCGAGGCGCTCTCCGCCGACGAGGTCTCCATCGGTTACTTCGCCAACATCACCCACGGCACCGCCCTGGTGGGCCTGGCCGAGAGCGGGCCGATTCGGGAGGAACTGGCGGGCACCGCCCTCAAGACGCAGGTCTTCAACGCCGGACCCTCCGCCATCGAGGCGCTGAACGCGGGCGCGGTGGACATCACCTTCATCGGTCCCAACCCGGCCATCAACGGCTACGTGCAATCGGGCGGGCGAAACCTGCGCATCGTCGCCGGCGCGGCCTCCGGAGGCGCCTCCCTGGTCGTGAATCCCGACAACGTCGAGAACCTGGAGGACCTCGAGGGCAAGCGGATCGCCACCCCGCAACTGGGCAACACCCAGGACGTGGCGCTGCTGAACTACCTGGACGAACAGGGCTTCGAGGTGGACGGCGAGTCCGGGACGGGGGACGTCACCGTGCTGCGCATCGCGAACGCCGAGATCCCCCCGGCGTTCGAGAACGGCTCCATCGACGGTGCCTGGGTGCCCGAACCGACCGCCGCCAAGCTGGTCTCCCAGGGGGCCGTGACCCTCCTGGACGAGGGCGACCTGTGGGAGGACGGCCGCTACGTGGTCACCCATGTCATCGCCTCACAGGAGTTCCTGGCCGATCACCCCGATGTCGTGGAGGCGGTGATCCGCGGCGTGGTGAGGTCCAACGCCCTGCTCAACGAGAACCCCGAGGAGGCGAAGGAAACCATCAACTCCGCCCTGGAGGAGCTCTCCGGCGCGGCACTTCCCGACGAGGTCCTGGACCCCGCCTTCGAGCACGTGGAGTTCCTCAACGACCCGTTGGCGAAAACGTTGAGCGCGGGGGCCGAGCACGCCGTGGCCGCCGGTCTGCTGGACGAGCCCGATCTCACCGGCATCTACGACCTGCGGCTGCTCAACAAGGTCCTGGCCGAGGCGGGGGAGCCAAAGATCACCGAGGACGCCGGCCTCGGCATCGGCTGACCGCCCCCACCCCTTTCCGGAGACGCGCTCATGACCAAAGCTCTCACCACCACAACGTCCCACGACGGCCACACGCCTCCTCCCGCGGTCGGTATCCACGGCGTGTCGAAGTCCTTCGGCCCCCGGGGGAACCAACAGCCGGCCCTGGAGGGCATCGACCTGACCGTGGCCCCGGGGGAGTTCGTCACCCTGCTGGGCGCCTCCGGATGCGGGAAATCCACACTGCTCAACCTGATCGCGGGACTCGACGAGCCGTCCGCCGGGGAGATCCACCTCTCCGGCGGACGCCCCGCCCTGATGTTCCAGGAACACGCCCTGCTCCCCTGGCTCACCGCCGGCCGGAACATCGAGCTGGCCCTGAGACTGCGTGGCCTCTCCGCCCCGGAACGGCGCACGGAGATCGAGCGGTTGCTGGAACTGGTCCGGCTCGGCGGCACCGGGGACAGGAGAGTGCACGAGTTGTCCGGTGGGATGCGCCAGCGGGTGGCGCTGGCCAGGGCTCTCGCCCAGGACAGCCGCCTGCTGCTGATGGACGAGCCGTTCGCCGCGCTGGACGCCATCACCCGGGACGTGCTGCACGAGGAACTCATCCGGATCTGGTCCGCCACGGGTGTCTCCATTCTGTTCGTCACCCACAACGTCCGCGAGGCGGTCCGCCTGGCCCAGCGGGTCATCCTCCTCTCCTCCCGCCCGGGCCGGGTCGTTCGGGAATGGGAGGTCGCCATTCCCCAGCCCCGACGCATCGAGGACGCGGAGGTCTCCGCCCTCTCACTGGACATCACCGACCACCTGCGCAGGGAGATCCGACGCCATGGCCGCCACTGACCGCTCCTCTCCCACCACCCCACCC
>NZ_VKHT01000855.1 GCF_014141535.1 Streptomyces alkaliphilus
CCCCGGGGCCGACGACGCTCCGGGTACGCTGGCCGTCGTGGCGCGCGCGTACTGATCGGGGGTCCGCCCTCCCGGCGAACGCCCCGACGGGGTTCGGGGCGCCACAGCACGGCACGTGTCGAGGCCGGGGGGCCCGTTGGTGACGGCAGGGGAAAAGCGTGGGACGGCGTCGGGGAGCACCCGACGGCGGTCCGTGACGGCCGGGGCCGGAGGCCCGGGATCCGATCCCGGGGTCGTCACCACCCGGGTCGGGAGACCGCGGTCGTCGCGACCCTGCCGCGATCGGTCCGCCGGCGTGCCCACTCCGTTCCCCGTGGGGTTCGGCTTCATCCCGCCCCGTGACTCCCCGCTTCCTCGGCGGAATGTTTCGGGAGGGGTCTTTTCATCCCTTGCCGGCCTTCCGTCCGGGATACCCACACCTCGTCATGTACTGACCGGTAAGTTCAAAATCGGAGACTTTCTCCACAATCGGAACACCCCGGGGGGCCGAGTCGTTAATCCCGACGTGAGCACGACACCACCTGTCCTCGCCGCCGAGCTGGCACTTGCCTGGTCCGACATCCAGCGCCATCATCCCGAGCTTCCCGACCTGGCGGCACCCGAATCCCTGATCGGGGAGTCCTCCTCAGCCTGCGGCGCCCAACTCTCCTTCGAGCGGTTGCTCCACGAGGCGGTGCACGGCATCGCGGCCGCCCGGGGGGTCCGTGACACATCCCGGGCGGGGCGCTACCACAATCGGCGATTCCTGGCGATCGCCGAGGAACTGGGACTGGAGCACCTGGAGGAACCCCATCCCAGTAGCGGCTTCTCCCTGGTGGTGATGAACGCCGCCACCCGTCGTCGCTACCGCCGGACCGCGGAACGCCTGCAACGGGCCCTGTCCGCGCACCTCGCCGCCACCGCCGCCGACACCAAGCGCAGCTTCCGGGGGCCGGCCGCGCGCCACGGTTCCTCCGGTGGCGGTGTGCGGGTCAAGGCCGTCTGTGACTGCGGGCGCAACGTCCGGGTCGTCCCCTCGGTGCTCGCCCAGGCCCCCATCGTCTGCGGAGCCTGCAACAAGCCGTTCCGCATCGCCGGTGCGGCCGAGCCCGTCACCGCCGCGGCCTGAAGTCCCCCGGGCGCCCCGACGGCTGTTCCGTCGGGGCGCCGATCACCGCCCCGGCCCGCTCCGCCGTACGGCCCGGCCCCGATGGTCCGCACCCTCCCGCGGGTGCGGTTACCGGCTCGTTCGGGAGGAGACGTCCGGTGTGGCAGAATGGGCCGCTGAACTCGCCGGCCGTACAGGACCCCTCTCTCCTCCGGCTGACGCGTCCGTAGGGCCCCGGGCGTCGCAACCCCACGCGGCGGACCATCACGGCCCACCCACGTCAACTCCAGGAGACACCACAGTCGTGGCAGTCAAGATCAAGCTGAAGCGTCTGGGCAAGATCCGGTCGCCGCACTACCGCATCATCGTCGCCGACTCCCGCACCCGTCGTGACGGCCGCGCGATCGAGGAGGTCGGCCTGTACCACCCGGTGCAGAACCCCTCCCGCATCGAGGTCGACTCCGAGCGTGTGCAGTACTGGCTCGGTGTCGGTGCGCAGCCGACCGAGCCCGTGCTCGCCATCCTCAAGGTCACCGGCGACTGGCAGAAGTTCAAGGGCCTGCCGGCGCCGGAGCCGATGAAGGTCGCCGAGCCGAAGTCGGAGCGCGTGCCCTTCGAGGCCGTCACCGAGGGCGCCGGTGGGGACGCCAAGGGTGAGGCCATCACCCCGAAGGCGAAGAAGAGCGACAAGGCCGCCGACGCCGAGTCCGGCGCGGACGAGTCGGCCGGGGCCTGAGCATGCTCGAGGAGGCCCTCGAGCACCTGGTGAAGGGCATCGTCGAACACCCCGACGAGGTTCAGGTCGCCTCGCGCACCCTGCGGCGGGGAAGGGTTCTGGAGGTCCGGGTCCATCCGGACGACCTCGGCAAGGTGATCGGCCGCAACGGCCGGACCGCCCGCTCCCTGCGCACCGTCGTCGGCGCTCTCGGTGGACGCGGCATCCGCGTCGATCTGGTTGACGTCGACGAGGTCCGCTGAACCACCCACCGATCCACCCCGGCGACCCCGTCGCCCGCAGCACCGACCCGGGTCGGGTGCGGCCACCGCCGCACCCGACCCGGTCCGTTGTCGCGGAGCGAAGCCGCCCCGTCCCCCTC
>NZ_VKHT01000856.1 GCF_014141535.1 Streptomyces alkaliphilus
GCCCCCCGACAGCAGGTGCCCCGCCCCGCCGCCTTCGACAGCGTGCTGGTCGCCAACCGCGGCGAGATCGCGGTCCGGGTGATCCGCACCCTGCGCCGGCTCGGTCTGCGCTCCGTCGCCGTCCACAGCGACGCCGACGCCGACGCCCTCCACGTCCGGGAGGCCGACACCTCGGTCCGCATCGGCCCGCGGGCCGCCGGCGAGAGCTACCTGCGGATCGACCGACTGCTGGAGGCCGCCGAGCGCACCGGCGCCGGCGCCGTCCACCCCGGCTACGGCTTCCTCGCCGAGAACGCCGACTTCGCCCGCGCCGTCGTCGACGCCGGCCTGGTCTTCGTCGGCCCCCCGGCCGCCGCCGTGGAGCTGATGGGGGACAAGATCCGCGCCAAGGAGACCGTGGCCGCCGCCGGCGTCCCCGTGGTGCCCGGGTCCTCCGGCAGCGGTCTGTCCGACGCCGAGCTGATCGACGCCGCGCGGGCCATCGGCGCCGCGGTGCTGATCAAGCCCGCCGCCGGCGGGGGCGGCAAGGGCATGCGGCTGGTCCGCGACCCCGATCGGCTGCCCGAGGAGATCGCCGCCGCCCGACGGGAGGCCCGGGGCGCCTTCGGCGACGACACCCTCCTGGTCGAGCGGTGGATCGACCGCCCCCGACACATCGAGATCCAGGTCCTCGCCGACGACCACGGCAACGTCCTGCACCTGGGGGAACGCGAGTGCTCCCTCCAGCGCCGCCACCAGAAGATCGTCGAGGAGGCCCCCAGCCCCCTGCTGGACGGGGAGACCCGCCGCGCGATGGGGGAGGCCGCCGTCCGCGCCGCCCGCTCCTGCGGGTACCGGGGGGCGGGCACCGTGGAGTTCATCGTCCCCGGTGACGACCCCAGCTCGCACTGGTTCATGGAGATGAACACCCGCCTCCAGGTGGAGCACCCGGTGACCGAGCTGATCACCGGGCTGGATCTGGTGGAGTGGCAGCTGCGGATCGCCGCGGGCGAGTCCCTGGAGCCGCTGACGGCCGACCCGGAGGCGCTCGCCCCGCGCGGTCACGCGGTGGAGGCCCGCATCTGCGCCGAGACCCCGCGTCCGTCCGCCGACGGTCAGGGAGTGGACTTCCTGCCCTCCGCCGGCACCGTCCGGGCGCTGCGCGAGCCCACCGGGCCGGGGGTACGGGTGGACTCCGGCATCGCCGCCGGCGACACCGTCGGCACCGCCTACGACCCGCTCCTCGCCAAGATCATCGCCCACGGGCCCGACCGTGCCTCCGCCCTGCGCCGGCTGCGCGCCGCCCTCGCGGAGACCGTGGTCATCGGCGTGGACACCAACACCGGGTTCCTGCGCCGGCTGCTGGACGTGCCGGAGGTCCGGGAGGGGCGGCTGGACACCGGACTGGTGGACCGGGAGGCCCCGGCACTGGTGGCCGACCTGGCCCCCACCGCCGTCCCCACCGAGGTGTACGCGGCGGCGGCCCTGCTCCGACACGCGGCCCTGGAGCCGGCTGCCGAGAAGGACTCGCCGGCCGACTGGGTGGATCCCTTCTCGATCCCCTCCGGCTGGCGGCTCGGTGGTGTCGTCGCCGGGACACCGCACCACCTGCGGGTTCCCGGCCACGAACCGGTGACCGTCACCGTCCGGGGCCGAGCCCGTGCCGCCCGGCTGCGGGTCGGTGACGGCCCCGAGGTCCCCGCCCGCCTGCTGGACGACACCGGCGGCGGACCGCTCCGGGTGGAGGTGGAGGGCGTCGTCCACCGTTTCCACGCCGCCCCCGACGGCTCCGGGCTCGCCCGCGACGGCGAGGCGTGGCCGGTCGCCGACCACGACCCGGTGGCCGCCGCCGGTGGTGGAGCGGCGGCCGGGGCCGCCGCCCTGACCGCGCCGATGCCCGGCACGGTCACCGTCGTCAAGGTCGGGCCGGGGGAGCGGGTGAGCGCCGGCCAGCCCCTGTTGATCGTCGAGGCGATGAAGATGGAGCACGTCATCCGGGCCCCCGGCGCGGGCACCGTGGCGGCGGTCCGGGTGGCGGCGGGTACCGCCGTGGCCATGGACCAGGAACTGGTGGTGGTGGACCCCGAGGAGGCGCCGGACGCGCCGACGGAAAACGACCCGATCGGGGCGGAACACCCCACCGCCTCCACCGAGGGGGCCCCTGGAGGCGAGCCGACATGACACCTTCCGCCGAC
>NZ_VKHT01000857.1 GCF_014141535.1 Streptomyces alkaliphilus
TCGCCGGCCCGAACCGACCGCTCCGTCAGCCCGCCCGACCCGACCCCGGGAGAGCCGCACCCCATGGAAGCCATCCTGCTCCTGATCGCCCTGACCGCCATCTTCGGCGTGCTCGGCGCCCCCGCCATCCGCAGACACCAGGAGCGCAAGCGCCTGGAACGGGCGGCGGAGAACGCGCGGCACGGCGACCCGACCGGGGGATTCGGGCCGGGCCCCGGAGCGGGACCGGGCGCGGGCGGCCCCGGAGAACGCCGCGAGGGCATCTCCCTGGAGAAGGAGGGCGACGGCCCCGCCGGCGTCCGGCACCCCGGCGGCCCGGTCCCCGTGGAGCAACTGGACGTGCGTCTCCCCGGCCCGGACGACGCCCTGGTCACCGCCCTGGAGGAGACCACCGACACGCAGGACTGGCGTCCGGTCGGCCGCCTGCTGGCCCTCACCGAGGAGTACGAGCTGCGCTGGCAGCGCGTGCAGTCCGTCGCCGGCGCGGCGGCCATGGAACTGGCGCGCTGGCGCGCCGAGCACGGCACCACGGCCGGCGCCCCCGACAACGGCCCCGCCCCGGGCGCGGCGGACTCCCCCGGCGCGGGCGCCCCGGCCGGCGCCGATGGTGTGCGCCGGGACGCCGGCTGGCTGCGGAACTGGCGGGCCGAGGAGCCCCGCGACCCGGGCGGCGCCCAGGTGTACGCGCAGTTCCTCGTCTGGCAGGCCATGTCCGACACCGGCTCCGCCGACCACCGGATCATCCTGGAGGAGGCCCGCACCGTGTGCGCCGAGGCCTCCCGCCTCGCGCCGGACGACCCCACCCCCTTCATCACCGAACTCTTCGTGGCACGCGGCCTCGACTACCGGCGTCCCGACTTCGAGGCGGTGTGGGCGGAGATCACCCGGCGCCGGCCCGACCACATGGGAGCCCACCTGACCGCCCTCACCCACTGGTCGGAGAAGTGGCACGGCTCGCGGGACGAGGCGTACGGCTTCGCGCAGAGCTCCGCCGCCGCCGCGCCGGGGGGCAGCCTGCTGCCCGCCCTGCCGCTGTTCGCCGTGTACGAGCACCTGCCGGAGATGTCGCTCTCCCCGTCGGTGTTCACCGGGAAGGTGGTGAGCGACGCGGTGGAGGCCGCGCGCTTCGCCCTGCACCACGCCGAGCCCGGCCACCCCGTCGAGCCGCACGTCCGCCACCTGCTGCTGTGGTTCCTGGTGCGCGCCGAGCGCTTCGGCGAGGCGGCGGAACACGTGTGGGCCGTCGACGGTTATGTCGGTGCGGTGCCCTGGGTCAACAGCCCGGACCCCGCCCGGGAGTACGCGGGGTTCCGCGCCCTGGCCATCGGCCTCCAGTGAGGAGAGAACCTTCATGCTGTTCGGTTTCAAGACCCGGCTCCCCGGTCCGGAGGAGGCCCTGAGCGGGCGCTCCGAGCCGCTGTTCGCCGTGCCGGAGAAGCACGTCGTGCTCGGCAACCCCCTCCTCGGCCCCTACCCCGAGGGCCTGGAGGTCGCCGACTTCGCCCTGGGCTGTTTCTGGGGCGCGGAGCGGAAGTTCTGGCAGACCGAGGGCGTGTGGACCACGCTCGCCGGCTACCAGGGCGGTCACACCCCGAACCCCACCTACGAGGAGGTGTGCTCCGGGATGACCGCGCACACCGAGACCGTGCGCGTGGTGTTCGACCCCTCGGTGATCTCCTACGAGAAGCTGCTGAAGGTCTTCTGGGAGGCGCACGACCCCACCCAGGGCTTCCGCCAGGGCAACGACACCGGCACCCAGTACCGCTCGGCGGTCTTCACCCACTCGCCGGAGCAGCAGCGGATCGCGGAGGAGTCCGGCGACGCCTACCAGGGGGTGCTGACCGCCAACGGACACGGCGAGATCACCACCGAGATCCTCACCGCCGAGGGACGGCCGTTCTTCCCGGCGGAGGAGTACCACCAGCAGTACCTCGAGAAGAACCCCGGCGGCTACTGCGGCATCGGCGGCACGGGCGTCTCCTGTCCGATCGGCGTGGCGAAGGCCGACTGAGCCTCCCGGGCCCGACCGGGCGACCGGCCCGACCGCGTCCGCTTCCCCGGCCCCACCCCGGATGACCCACTCATCCGGGGTGGGGCCGACTCTTTCGTGCGCTGTCCCGGGCATGTCGGTGAGCTCGTGCCGGCGCCGGCCGGTTCGTGGGGGTGGGGTGGG
>NZ_VKHT01000858.1 GCF_014141535.1 Streptomyces alkaliphilus
CCTACCCCCACAACCCCACCACCTGGACCGACCCCCTCGGCCTCACTCCGTGTCCCATCAAAGAAGCCTGGGTTCGGAAAGCTGATTTTTCCAACCAGAAGACCGTAAGCAAGAAATTCAATGCACATGCCGAAGATTTCGGGATAAGTGGAAATTGGAATAACTCAAACAAGGCTCACTTCATTCAGGCCATGCAGCGCCACATGCTTTCACCTGACGTGAAGATATACCGCTTCGACTACCGGGGCCAGGGACCAGCCGTGGGGTTTGTCGACCCGGGTGGCAATCTCATGGTGATGTTGCGCTCCGACGGAAGATTTTGGTCCGGCTGGAGACTCGGCGAGGCACAGTTCACAGGAATTGTGCAGCGGGGCCGCCTGAACTAAGGATCGAATTGGAATCACAACATGCAAAACGCACTTGAAATCCTCCACAAGAGACCCTCAGGTCTCCTTGTTTTTGATTCCACCTGGGTTGATTCATTCCAAAAATTGGTTGCCCCATTCCCTTCCGGCGAAGACATCCTCAGGAGTCCATTGGTTAACTTCATTCAAGGAGTAAGTCTTCAGGGAGTTGCAACCTTGCCGCTTTGCGGATTTCCACCCCCACACCAAGCCTCCGAACCCGAATTCGTCATCGATGATGAAGGGAGATGGAAGGGGGCCCTACCGACCTTTATCGCATCACATTTCTCGGGCAGCGAATTCGAGGGAATCCTCGCTTACGCGGAGGAGCTCGGAGCGGCCCTTCTCTACACCCCTTTTGGCTACACCTTGGTGGCCGGCGACCATGACCTCATGCAAAGATTCTCACACGAGGGAATCGATGCACTGAAAGTGAAATTTTCTCGATACGCCAAAAAGGCAAAAGATAGGCACGGCTTCATTCGCGAGGTGACGGAATTTCTACCTCCCGGCCAGAGCTCCTGGAAGCACTCGAAGGAGGTGGCCCCCGGCTCCCACGTCTCCAACCAGTTGACCCTGATGCACAGCCTGACAAATGAGGAAATCACCCCGGAAGAATTTATTCGCGAATGGCTGAAAAGCAGAAGGGAGGCATTCAACTCGGGGGAAAGAGTGAGAGGCCCCCTGGAACATCTACTGAATGAGGTCTTCTATGCACTGGAAGATTACGAGCCGGATTCGAATCGTGAACCAACGACCCATTTCGGAAATAATGAACTGATCGAGAAGGTGAGAGAAATTCTTAACCTGATGGAATGAGGCGCTTCACGCGAAGACGAAAAACACCCGCAGGGATTTTGACTTAATTCGACACCGAAACTGCCTGGCGTTACGACCTGAGGCTTTCGTGAAGGTTTTTACGAAATTCGAACGACATCTGCTCTCTTGAATCGCCCCCCTCTTCATCTCTTCGCTTCAGGAAAAGTCCCCGAGTTTCATCTTCCGATCCGGTTACCCGATCACCGACCGCACGGAGGCCCCTGACACCCGAGAAGGCGGATCTCTCGGTCGGTAACCCCCGCATGGCCGTCGTGTCCTCGTCCCACCTTCGCGATGTCCGACGCTCCCGCCTCCGCGTCGAAGAGGACTCGGGTCGACTCGGGACCTACCCCCCGTCGTGGGTCGCGGCGTCGGTGCCGGTTGGTTCCGTGGTTTTCGTGCCGGTGCTCCCGTGCTCCCCGCCCGCCTCGATGGCGGTGTGGCCCCGCCGTCGAAGCTCATCGCGCTCGATGTCGGGGATCGCCATCGACTCGGCGAGCACGGCGGCCAGCGCGTCCACCCGGACGGCGTCGATGTCGGCGTGGAAGAGCCACCGGAGGTTCTCGTCGCGCGTGATGAGGTCGACCGTCAGGCGCCCGCTCTTGTCCTCCGCGGCCACCGAGCGGACGTAGCGCACCCGGTCGATCGGGATGTCCCGACGCAGCTCGCCCTGTTCGAGGAAGGCGGTCGCCCGGGCGGTGAGGATGCGGCGATCGGTGACGGCGACCAGGGCCCCGGCCGCCTTCCTGTCCCTCGCAGCCGCCAACTTCTCCCTCGCCCCGCTCAGGATCGTGGAGATCGGCCCGAGCGGATCGAGCTGATCGGGGAAACCGAGGACGCGCAGGCTCTCGCCGTCCTCCAGGAACCATCGCAGGACGCGAAGGTACGGTTCGGGGTCGAGCGACGGGGGTGCGCAGACGATGCCCGGGGCCTTCAGGGGAGGGGCG
>NZ_VKHT01000859.1 GCF_014141535.1 Streptomyces alkaliphilus
CCCCGTCCCGCCCCGCCTAGGTGCCGTCGCGAACCCCCGTGCCGGGACGGCACCCGGTCCCTCAGCGGGCGCGCAACGGCAGCTCCGCACCGTCCCGCAGGAACAGCGGGATCCGCTCCAGCGGTGCCGCCACCGTCACCTCCGTGCCGCCCGCGTACTCCTCACCGGTCCACGCGTCGGTCCATCGGGCCCCCGCCGGCAGGTACACCGCGCGCTCGCGCGCCCCCGCCTCCAGCACCGGCGCCACCAGCACATCGGGACCGAAGAGGTAGGAGTCGGCGATGTCCCAGGCCCGCGCGTCGTCCGGGAAGTCCAGGAACAGCGGGCGCATCACCGGCAACCCCTCGGTGTGCGCCGCCCGCATCTGCTCCAGGACGTACGGACGCAGCCGTTCGCGCAGCCGAACGTACTCCTCCAGGATCGCGCCGGCCTCCTCGCCGTAGGACCACACCTCGTTCGGTCCGCCGGTCATGTCCGGGCCCAGTGGCATCGCCGGGTCCCGGAAACCGTGCAGGCGCATCAGTGGCGAGAACGCCCCGAACTGGAACCAGCGCACCATCACCTCGCGGTACGCCGGGTCACCCGGGTCACCGCCGTGGAAGCCGCCGATGTCGGTGTTCCACCACGGGATGCCGGACAGCGCGGTGTTCAGGCCGGCCGCGATCTGCCGCCGCAGGGTGGCGAAGTCGGTGCCGATGTCCCCGGACCACAGGGCGGCGCCGTGCCGCTGGCTGCCCGCCCACGCCGAGCGGTTCAGGGTGATGGTCTCCTCGCCGGCGGCGGTCAGCCCCTCGTGGAAGGCGCGGGCGTTCTCGCGCGGGTAGAGGTTGGCGACCTCCAGCCCCGGCCCGGCGTGATAGCGGTGGTTGCCCGCGAAGCCCGGCTTGAGCTCCGGCTCGCAGGCGTCCAGCCAGAAGGCCTTGATGCCGTACGGCTCCAGGTAGTTCTCCCGGATCCGCGACCAGACGAACTCCCGCGCCTCCGGGTTGGTCGCGTCGTAGAAAGCCACCTGCACCGGTTCGGCGACCTCCTTGTCCGGCCAGTCGGCGTGCGCCATCGGCCCGTACTCGGTGCCGATGAACCAGCCGCGCTGCTCCAGCGTCGGGTGGTTCTCGCTCAGCGGGGAGACCGACGGCCACACCGAGACCACCAGGGTGGTGCCCATCTCCGACAGCTCCCGCACCATCGCGGCCGGGTCCGGCCACTCGGCCGGGTCGAAGCGCCACTCGCCCAGGTGGGTCCAGTGGAAGAAGTCGCAGACGATCGCGGCCAGCGGCAACCCGCGCCGCTTGTACTCGCGCGCCACCTCCAGCAGCTCCTCCTGGGTGCGGTAGCGCAGCTTGCACTGCCAGAACCCGGCCGCCCACTCGGGCAGCATCGGGCTGCGACCGGTGGCCGCCGAGTACCGGCGCTGCCCGTCCGCGGGGGTGCCGGCGGTGATCCAGTAGTCGATCTGACGGGCGCTGTCGGCGACCCAGCGGGTGCCGTTCTCCGCCAGCTCCACCCGGCCGACCGCCGGGTTGTTCCACAGCATCGTCCAGCCCCGGCTGGAGACCAGCACGGGGACGGAGACCTCCGCGTTGCGCTGCACCAGGTCCAGGACGATGCCCTTCTGGTCCAGCAGACCGTGCTGGTGCTGGCCCAGGCCGTACAGCTTCTCCCCCGGGTGGGCGGCGAACCGCTGCTCCAGCCGGTGGTAACCGTTGCCGGTGGCGGTGTACAGACGGGGGCCGGGCCACCAGAAGTGCGCGCGTTCCTCGGCGAGCAACTCCCCACCGGTGGCGGAGTCCAGGAAGCGGATCATGCCCTCGGCGTCCACCTCGGCGGTGACCGAGCCGTTCACCAGGACGGCCGTACCGTTCCCGATCTTCACGGCGGCGTCGGGGGCCGGGGGCCGCTCGGTGTCGAGCGCGCCGGGCAGGCCGTGGAGCACCGGACCGCCGAGGCGCGCGCGGACCCGTACGGAGTCCGGGCCCCACGGCTCGATCAGCAGGGTCTCCTGCCGGCCGCTCCACTCCAGCGCGCCGTCGCGCTCGCGGAACACGCCCACGGTGGGGGAGGACTGCGCCAGCGAGACGGCGGGTGATGACTCGTTCAACGAAAACTCCCATGGGAAGGGGCCGCCACGGCGGGGTGGCGGCGGTGTACCAGCGGATCGCCCGGCCGACAG
>NZ_VKHT01000086.1 GCF_014141535.1 Streptomyces alkaliphilus
GGTGGGGGCGACGCGTGGGGGCTCACCCGGCGATTGTGCCGCGCCGACGTCCCGCCGTGCTCCGGGCGGCGGGAGTGACGGAAGTCCCGAACGGGCTTGTCGGTTCCGTCCGGATACCGCCCCTGCTGGGCGGAAGCGCGCATTGACCGGGGTCGAAAGCCCCCGTATGCTATAAGACGCGCTGCGGACCTGCGCGCCTCGGACGGAGCAGGTCGCGCTCGCACTTGTTGTATGTCCCCTCGGTTGTCGGGGCGCTTTTCGGAAATCTCACGGGATCTTCGGTGCGGCGTCTCCCGGGCTGTCCGGCTTCGGCGGTGCGATACGGGTTCGTGGCGTGGTAGTGCCGACGACATTCTGTCCGTACCGGAGCCCTTTACCACATGACGAGCAGCACCGAGACCCCCGTGGCCACCCCGCAGGTTGCGGTCAACGACATCGGTTCCGAGGAAGCCTTCCTCGCCGCGATCGACGAGACGATCAAGTACTTCAACGACGGCGACATCGTCGACGGCGTCATCGTGAAGGTCGACCGGGACGAGGTCCTGCTCGACATCGGTTACAAGACCGAGGGTGTGATCCCCTCCCGCGAGCTGTCGATCAAGCACGACGTCGACCCCAACGAGGTCGTCGCCGTCGGTGACGAGATCGAGGCCCTGGTCCTCCAGAAGGAGGACAAGGAGGGTCGTCTGATCCTGTCCAAGAAGCGCGCGCAGTACGAGCGGGCCTGGGGCACGATCGAGAAGATCAAGGACGAGGACGGGATCGTCACCGGTACCGTCATCGAGGTCGTCAAGGGTGGTCTCATCCTCGACATCGGCCTCCGCGGCTTCCTCCCCGCCTCCCTGGTGGAGATGCGCCGTGTCCGCGACCTCCAGCCCTACGTGGGCAAGGAGCTCGAGGCCAAGATCATCGAGCTGGACAAGAACCGCAACAACGTGGTCCTGTCCCGCCGTGCCTGGCTGGAGCAGACCCAGAGCGAGGTCCGTCAGACCTTCCTCACCACCCTGCAGAAGGGTCAGGTGCGCTCCGGCGTCGTCTCCTCCATCGTCAACTTCGGTGCCTTCGTGGACCTGGGTGGCGTGGACGGTCTGGTGCACGTCTCCGAGCTGTCCTGGAAGCACATCGACCACCCCTCCGAGGTCGTCGAGGTCGGCCAGGAGGTCACCGTCGAGGTCCTGGACGTCGACATGGACCGCGAGCGGGTCTCGCTGTCGCTCAAGGCGACGCAGGAGGACCCGTGGCAGCAGTTCGCCCGGACCCACCAGATCGGCCAGGTCGTCCCCGGCAAGGTCACCAAGCTGGTGCCGTTCGGCGCGTTCGTCCGGGTGGACGAGGGCATCGAGGGCCTGGTCCACATCTCCGAGCTGGCCGAGCGCCACGTGGAGATCCCGGAGCAGGTCGTCCAGGTCAACGACGAGATCTTCGTCAAGGTCATCGACATCGACCTCGACCGTCGTCGGATCAGCCTGTCGCTCAAGCAGGCCAACGAGACGTTCGGCGCCGACCCGATGGCCGTCGAGTTCGACCCGACCCTCTACGGGATGGCCGCGTCCTACGACGACCAGGGCAACTACATCTACCCCGAGGGCTTCGACCCGGAGGCCAACGACTGGCTGCCGGGCTACGAGAAGCAGCGGGAGGAGTGGGAGCACCAGTACGCCGAGGCGCAGACCCGCTTCGAGCAGCACCAGGCCCAGGTCATCAAGTCCCGCGAGGCCGACGCCGAGGCCGAGGCCGAGGCCGGGGCGGCCGCCCCGCAGGCCGGTGGTGGTGGCGGCGGCGGCGGTGGCTCGTACTCCTCCGACACGGGCGAGGACACCGGTGCGCTGGCCTCCGACGAGGCCCTCGCCGCCCTGCGCGAGAAGCTGGCCGGCGGCCAGAGCTGAGTTCCCTCCCGCGGGCGATGTCACCCGCGGCGGGCACCGCGGATCACGGCGGAACCCGTCCCCGGACAACCGGGGGCGGGTTCCGCCGTTTCCGCCCCCCCGTTCGGGGGAATGTCCGGTGCCCCGAACGCGTTGATCACCACGAGCGCCCGAAACGGGGCGGCCGGTGACCCGGGCCATTCGCGCCCGGGTCCACCACGGGACGGACCACCACGGCACGGAAGGAGCGGCGGTCACGGTGCACGATCCACAGGACCTGTACGAGTGGGTGCCGGAGGGCCTGGCCATGGCCGAGGCCATGTCGGCCGACACCGGCACCGACAACGACACCGGGACCGGCTCCGGGACCCCTCCCGGCCCGGTACTCCTCCACCACTTCGAGGGTTTCCTCGACGCGGGGGAGACCGGAACCCAACTGATCGAGGAACTGCTCGACGAGCGGCGCACGAGCGTCACCGTGGCCCGCTTCGACCACGACCGTCTGGTGGACTACCGCGCCCGTCGGCCGGTGATGACCTTCCGGCGCGACCGGTGGACCGATTTCCGGGCCCCCCGGCTGGAGGTGCGGCTGGTCCACGACGACACCCGCAAGCCCTTCCTGGTGCTCTCCGGTCCCGAGCCGGACGTGGAGTGGGAACGGTTCGCGGAGGCGGTGCGGGAGATCGTGGAGCGTCTGGGGGTCCGTCTGACCATCGGCTTCCACGGCATCCCGATGGGTGTTCCGCACACCCGACCCGTCGGCCTGACCTCGCACGGCAACCGGTCGGAGCTGGTGCCCGCGCGCAACGACCTCTTCGACGAGGCGCAGGTCCCCGGCAGCGCCGCCGCCCTGTTGGAGCTGCGGCTCTCGCAGGCGGGTCACGACGTTCTGGGCATCGCCGCGCACGTGCCGCACTACATCGCCCGCTCGAGGTACCCGGACTCGGCGCTGGTGGTGTTGGAGGCGCTGACCGGGGCCACCGGTCTGGTGCTGCCGGAGATCGCCCAGAGCCTGCGCGCCCGTGTGTCGCGGGTGCGTGAGGAGATCGACCGGGAACTGGCCGAGGGCGACAACGAGTTGGTGGCTGTCGTGCGAGGGCTGGAGCAGCAGTACGACGCGGTGGCCGGGGCCGCTGCCCGGGGCAACCTGGTGGCCGAGCCGGCCGAGTTGCCCTCCGCCGACGAGTTGGGAGCGGTCTTCGAGCGTTTCCTCGCCGAGCAGGAGGACCCGAGGGACGGGGAGGACCCGCCACCGGCGCCCTGAGCGGCCGGCCACCGAATCCGGTTCGTCGGCCCGTCCCCGCCGCCCGTCGGCCCGTTCCCGCCGCCCGCCCGGTAGCCTGCTGCCCATGTTGACAGTGGGGCTCACCGGCGGGATCGGTTCCGGCAAGAGCGCGGTCACCCGTCTGCTGGGGGAACGCGGCGCGGTCGTCGTCGACGCCGACCGGGTCGCCCGCGAGGTGGTCGCGCCGGGCACGGAGGGGTTGGCCGCGGTGGTCGCGGAGTTCGGTCCCGGCGTGCTGGGGCCGGACGGGGCCCTGGACCGTGAACGGCTGGGTCGGCTCGTCTTCTCCGATCCCGGGCGCCTGGCCGCCCTGAACGCCATCGTCCACCCGCTGGTGGCACGACGCTCGGCGGAGTTGCGGGCTGCGGCGCCGAGGGACGCGGTGGTGGTGAACGACGTGCCGCTGCTGGTCGAGAACGACCTGGCGGGGATGTACGACCTGATCGTGGTGGTGGACGCGCCGGAGGACACCCGCTTGGACCGCCTGGTGCGGTCGCGCGGCATGACCGAGGCCGACGCCCGGGCCCGGATGGCCGCGCAGGCGGACCGTGCCGCGCGCCTGGCGGTGGCCGACCGGGTCGTCGCCAACGACGGGACCCTCGCCGATCTGGAGACGCGGGTGGCCGAACTGTGGGAGGAACTCGTCGAGCGGGCCGCCGCCGGCTGAGGCCGACGGGAAACGGTACCGCGCGCCTCCCCGCACGCCTCGGCCGGCGTCGGGACCGTCGCCCCGGGTGTGCCCGGTTCGTCGCCCGTCGCCGGACAAGGCGCGACATACCGAAGTGCCCCCGGCCGTAAGGTCGGTGGACGTTTTGGTACCGGGGGGCGGGGATCTCTATCATCCGCCGAATGATCATAGGAAGAAGGGTGGCGGCGGTCCTCTGCGGCACGCTCGCGGCCCTCATGACCGGCGCGCTCGCGGCTCCCGCAGCCGCCGAACCCGTGCGCGAGACCGACCCCCCGAAGGTGAACTTCGTCCTCGACGTCAGCGGCTCGATGGCCGAGCGCGACATCGACGGCGACACCCGGATGAACGCCGCCAAGCGCGCCTTCAACGACGTCATCGACTTCATTCCCGAGGGCGTGCACTTCGGCATCCGCACCCTCGGCGCCGACTACCCGGGCGACGACCGGCTGGGCCGCGGCTGCGTGGACAGCTCACAGCTCTACCCCGTCGGACCGGTTGACCGCACCGAGGCCAAGACCGCCGTCGCCACCCTGGCCCCCACCGGCTGGACCCCCATCGGCTACGCCCTCCAGGGCGCGGTGCGGGACCTCGGGGACGGTGACGGCATGCGTCGCATCGTCCTGATCACCGACGGCGAGGACTCCTGCGGGGACCCCGAACCCTGCGAGGTGGCCCGTGAGCTGGCCGCCGCCGGCATCGGCCTGACCATCGACACCCTCGGTCTGACCCCCGCCGATTCCGCCGTCCGCGAGCAGCTCGGCTGCATCGCCGAGGCCACCGGCGGCACCTACACCGCCGTCCAGGACACCGACCAGCTCGCCGACCGCCTCAAGCAGATCGTCGAGCGCACCGCCGAGGTACGGGTGGAGACCCCCACCGTCGTCGACGGCGCCGACGAGTGCGCCGACGCACCCCTGCTCGGTGCCGGCGTCTACAGCGACCGCCAGGAGTTCGGCGAGCACCGCCGCTACCGAGTCCAGGTCGCCCCCGGCCGTGAGCTGCGCGCCTCCGTCAGCGTCGCCGCCGACCGGCCCATGAACCGCGACCACGGGGTCCTGCTCCGTCTGCTGGCCGAGGACGGCCGGGAACTCGTGCGCGGCAGCACCGCCGGTCACGGACGCACCGATGTCATCGCCACCGGCCTGCGTCACCCCTCCGACGCCGACTCCGAGGAAACCCTCTGTCTGGAGGTGTCCCACGCCTTCTCCGCGCCGGACGACGTCCAGCGCACCCCCGGCATGCCCGTGGAGCTGACCGTCGACCTCGTGGCCGCCGCGGACACCCCCTCCGACGTCGCCGCCTTCGGTCTCGCCCGGGGCTGGATCCCGCTCCTCGTCCTCACCCTCACCGGGCTCGCCGCCGGCATCCTGTGGGGCCTGATCCGGAGGGTCCTGGCATGACGCACACCCCGCGCGCCCGGCGTCCGTTCCGACGCCCCCTCGGCCGGATCTCCGCGACCCTCGCGGTCTGCGCCGCCCTCATGATGGGCGCCGCCGCGCCGGCCCTCGCCGAGGACGACGACACCGGAGAAACGGGCACCGGAACCGGGAGCCCGTCGGCGGTCGCGGCCGGCACCTCCTTCCGCACCGCCGGCGTCCTGGAACAGGGGGGCACCGCGACCGCCTCGGCGACCATCGGTGAGTACCTCTACTGGGTCTTCCCGGTCGCCGCCGGTCAGAACGCCGAGGCCTCGGCCACCGTCACCTTCCGGGACCACGGTGCCCGCACCGGCCCCAGCACCTGGCGTCTGGACCTGTACGACGGTCTGCGCCGCCTCCAGCCGTGCACCGCGGGCCGCGCCGAGGACACGGTGGACGCCGCGGCCGACACCCTTGTCCTGGACTGCACCCTGCGCACCGTCCGGGCCTGGGCCGAACCCTGGGCCAACGACCCGCTGCCGGGCGCCTACTACCTGCGGCTGACCGCGGTGGACCTGCCCGAGGAGGACCTCGGTCTGCCCGTGGAGGTGACCCTGGAGGTCGGCGCCGAGGACGCGGGCGGCGCCCGCGCACGGGGCGGCGAACTGCCCGCGCCACTCGTCCTCACCAACCGTGCCGGGGAGATCGACCCCACCGCCCCCGCCGACGGGGAGGAGTCGGAGGACCCGGAGCGGGAGGAGGAGGCCGGACCCGCCACCGGCGCCGGCGCCCTCACCGAGCCGGAGACCGGGTGGAACGGCGGGTGGTGGAGCGACCGCTGGCTGTGGACCGGGGCCGGAGGAGTCCTGGGCGGCCTCGCCGCCATCGCCGGGTACACCCTGGTGCGTCGCCCCCGGGTCTGATCCGAGCCACATCCACCGGCGGATCACCGCGCCCGGGGCCGGCACCGTGTCGGTCCCGGGCGCCCCGTTCAGTCCCGCAGCTCCTCCGCCAGCAGATCCAGCAACATCCCGTCGCTCCACTCACCGGTCACGTGGTCGTACCAGTAACGGCGCAACACCCCCACCCGCCGGAACCCGCACCGTTCGTACACCGCGATCGCCCCCGTGTTGCGCGCGTCGGGGTCGATGACCAGTCTGTGGTGACCCCGCACGTCGATCAACCATCGGGCCATGGTGCGGACGGTGTCGCCACCCAGGCCCTGCCCGTGGACGTCGGGGTGCAGGAAGAGGTCCATGCCCGCGTGCCGGTAGTCCGGGTCGGGCTCCTCGTACCACTGGACCATGCCGACGACGCGGTCCTCGAACGTCACCGCCAGAACGGTGTGATCCTCCGCGGCCAGTTCCGCGGTCATGTTCGGCCACACCCACCAACGGGCGACCTCCGGTGTCGCCAGAGCCTCCCGGAACGCGGGGGCGTCCTCCTCGACGGCCCGGCGCAGCACGATCCGCCGACCGGCGATCGGTGCGCCGCTCTCCTCGGTGTTCATGCCGCCCAGTGAACCCCCGCCGGACGGCGACACGCCGTCCCGACACACCGGGCTCGGCCGCCGGGACGACACGGGGGGCGGGCCGCCGGTGGTCCCGCGACCCGCGGTTCCCCCGCCACCGCCGTGCCCGCCGCGGCGCCCGGCACGGCACCTCGTCACGGTGCCGAATCGACCGAATCGCCGATGCGCACGCCCGCCGGCCGGCCGATCCGGGGCCCCGCGACGCACCGGGCCGAACTCCGTTCCCCACCGGGCGAAGCCCGCCCGACGCGGCACTAGAGTGGGAACGTGACCCCCTCGTCGGAGGAACCGCGGGCCCGCGCGGCCGAACTGCGCGCCGTGCTGCGGGAGGCCATCCGGGACCGGGACCGCGCACTCGCCGACCGGGTCCGTCGCGAACTGCGGGCCGTCGAGACCCCCCGCAGGGCCGGTGTCGACGCCGCCGTGGGTGGGGGGACCGGCCGGACCGCCGGCGACCGTCGTCGCCCGCCCGTCCGCGACCCGGTCCGCCGCGCGCTGGTGCTCCTCGGAGCCCCCGCCGCCCCGAAGTTGCTCTCCACCGTCCACGGGGCGTTCTTCGACGAACCCATCGCTCCCTCCCGCATCGCCTCCCTGCGTCGTGACGAGGAACGCTCCTTCGCCGCCAAGGGGCTCACCCGGGCCCCCTACGTGTGCGCGGCCCTCACCCATGACCGCTTCGCGCCCGTGCGCGGGCTGCTGGCCCTCTCCGACTGGCCCCTGGAACGCCGGATCATCGGCCCGCTGGGACCGCGGACCGACCACCTCACCCACGTTCGCAACCTCGCCGCCCGGGTGCGGGACACCCGCGCCGCCGGCGGCACCGAATCGCCCGCCGCCGCCGCCCTGTTGCGCCGCTTCGCCCTCACCGTCCCCGGTTCCCACCGCACCGAGGACGGTCCCGACCCGGACCCGGACCCCGAACTCCTCGTGTCGGCGGCCGAGGCCGAGGCCCGGCTGCACGCCGGGGTCGACGACCGCCACCGGCGCACCGCCGCGGCCCGGGCCCGCGACCGACTCCCGCTCGATCGACAGCTGTTCGGCGCGGCACCGATGCGGGTCATCCGCTCCGTCACCGACCTGCCGTAGCCTGTGCCCCACCGTCCACCCGAGAAGAGAGCATGTCCACGCATCACTCCGAGGACCGACTCGCGAGCCTGCGCGGTCCGCTCGCCCCGGAACCCTGTACGGCGCGAGGCATCACCGCCCTGACCGCCAATCCCGGCTGCTCCCGACGAGCCGTCCTCGACGCCGCCGGTGTCGACAAGGCGACTCTCGCCGCCCGTCTGGGCCGGCCTGCCGGGTTCGGTCAATCCCCCTTCGCCCTCGCGCGCGGCCGTGCCTTCGAGGCCATGGTCAAGGCGGACGGCTACGCCGAACTCCTCACCCTGCTGCGCGAACACCTCGACATCCCGGTCACCGAGGTCGCCGTGGCCGACCTCGGTGAGGTCGGCGGCAGCACCTCACCCGGCCTGCGTGCCCGGGAGACCGAACACCTCCTCGACCGCCTGGCGGCCGGGGTCGAGGAGCGACTCCTCCTCGACCACCCCGTGCTCCCGCTGGAGGTCGCCGGCCGCACCGCGTTCCTCGAGCCCGACGCCGTCGCCCATCGGGTCGCCGGCCGGTTCCACGTCGTGGAGATCAAGTCCTTCGCCGTCATCGACGGCCAGGCCGACCCCGCCAAGACCGCCGAGGCGGCCAAACAGGCGGCCGTCTACATCATCGCCCTGCGCCGTCTCCTGGAACGGCTGGGCCACGACCCCGCCCTGGTCGCCCCGGAGTTCCTGCTGATCTGCCCCAAGGACTTCTCCCAACGACCGGTCCCGGCCCTGATCGACGTGCGGCAGGAGATCGAGGCCATAGGCTTCCAACTCTCCCGACTCCGCCGTGCCGATGACCTGGCCCGCCCGCTGCCGGCGGACGCCACGCTCGACCTGAGCGTTCGGGAGGACGGCACCCCGGCACGCACCGACACCGAGCTGACCGCCACCGTCGCCGCCCTGGACACCCACTACACCCCCGACTGCCCGGGCTACTGCGACCTCGCCCGGCACTGCCGCGCCGAGGCCGTCGAGGCCGCCCGCCCCGAACGCCTGGGCGGACGGGTTCGTGACGACCTGCCCGGCATCGACTCCACCCGCACGGCCCTGCGCCTCATCGACTCCCCGGGGGACGAGGGGGAGCCCGTCGACCCGGATTCGGCCGAGGTCGTCGAACGCCTGCGGGCCGCCGCCCGGTTGTACGACCTGCGACGCCCGCCCGCGCCCCATCGCCCCTGCGCGCCGACCGACACCACCGCCGGGAGAGGCGTCGGATGAGCCTGCTGACCACCGTCGCCGGGCTGCGCGCGGTACAGACCGGGACCGCGCAGCCGTTGACCACCGTGCGCCACACCCACATCGACGACCGCCCCGTCGTCCTCATCCCGCTCACCCTCGCCGGCGAGGCGTGCGCCCCGCTCGCCGCGATGGTCGGCACCGACCGCGACCGACCGGTCCTGCTGACCGTCCCCCAACCGCGCGACCGCACCCTGCGCTTTCGCTTCGCCGAGGAACTCGCGGATGTTCTCCTGCCGTTGATCGACGACTGCCGGACGGAGAGCGAGACCTACGAGGCGGGCCGGCCGAAGGAGGAGAGGACGCGCTGGACGCGCGCCCCGCAGATCCTGGTGCCCAACCCCGGTGGCATCGGGTTCATCCGCCTGCTGGGACGCTCCACCCGCCTGCGTCGCACCGACGGGCCGCACGCCGTCGCCCCCACCGTCCCCCTCCTGGGCAACTGGCTCACCTGGTTCGCCGACCGTACCGACTTCCCCGGTTCCGGCCTGCTGTTGGCCATGACCCGGCTGCTCACCGACCACTGGGCCACCGGCCAGAGCCCCACCGAGAACGCCCACCTGCCCTCCCTGCTGGC
>NZ_VKHT01000860.1 GCF_014141535.1 Streptomyces alkaliphilus
CCCCGGTGACAGGGCCGGGGAGCTCCGCCGGGTCACTTGCCGGGTTTGCGCCCGGTCACCCCGAGATGGACGAGCAGGGCCAGCGCCGGACGCGTGTCGCTCTGCTTCGCGCCCAGGGACTGGAGGCTCTTGGACTGCTCCGCCACGGCTGTGAGCATGGTCACCAGGGCGGCGGCGACGGCGGTCGGCGACGCCTCGGGCTCGGCACGTCCCCGCGACCCCTGCGCCTCCACCGTCTCCGCCAGGGGGCGGACCAGGGCGCCGTGCACCTTGCTGCGGATCCGCACGAACCGTCGGTCGCCCTCGGCGGCGGCCAGGTCGATGACGCGCAGGATGGCCTCGTGGCGACGGCGGAAGGCGAGGAAGCCGTCGACCAACTCCTCGGCGGCCTCCCGGCCGGCACGTCCGGTCCAGGCGCGGTTCTCCACCAGGCCCGTCAGTTCGTCGCTGTCCCGCAGGGTGTCACCGGCGAGTTCGAGGACGGCGGCCTCGATGTCGGGAAAGTACTGGTAGAAGGTGGCCGGGGAAGTGCCCGCCTTCCGGGCGACATCGATCACCCGGACATCACGATAGGGTGAAGAGGCGAGCATTTTCCCGAGGCAGTCGAGCAGTTTCTGTCGGGTTGCCTGACCGCGCCGACCGGCGATCCGGCCATCCACGGTCGTTACCTGTCCTGTCATGCCGTCAGCTTATCGACGGGAGGTTTTCGCGCCATTTGTCCGCTTCCAAACGGGGCGGATCCATGGTGCGGGGTTTCGGCCCCCGGGGAAGGGCCACGCGCCGTCACCCGGCTCCCCCCGCCTCCCGTCGGTGCCCCGATCCGCGGACCGGCCCCCGGAGACGCCCCGGTGAACACTCCGTGGCGGAGGACTCGCCGTCGACGCGGAGCCCCCGGGACTTAGCATGAACCCTCCGGCCGTCCCCCGGTCGGGGAACCGACGCACCCCACCGGCACGTATCCCCTTCCGGGAACGCGCCGGGCGCCTCTTCCGCTCCGGAAGGGTCGGGGCGCCGCGCCCCCGCCCCGGAACGCGTCACGGAAACGGGAGGGGAACGGGAAGGCCTCCCGGGAAGGAGTGTTCGCCCCGTTCGTCCGACGGCGCGTCACGGACGTGGAACGGACCGGCGACGCGCCGGCCCCGCGCTCCCGGTTGTCGGCCCGGCCGGGAAGAATCGGCACGGACGACCGTCGGCGGCCGACGGCGGTGAGATGCTGCACGGGGCACCCGGGCGGCGCCCCACGGGGAGGTGGCAAAGGACTCATGGTGGAGCAGCTGACGCGGCACGATCCCAGGCGGATCGGTCCCTTCGAGGTGCTCGGGCGGCTGGGCTCCGGCGGCATGGGTCTGGTCTACCTGGCGCGCTCGGCCTCGGGTCGACGGGTCGCCATCAAGACCGTGCGCACCGAGCTGGCCGAGGATCAGCTGTTCCGGGTTCGTTTCACCCGCGAGGTGGAGGCCGCCCGTTCGGTGAGCGGCTTCTACACCGCCGCCGTCGTCGACGCCGATCCGCGCGCGGCGGTGCCCTGGTTGGCCACCGCCTACGTACCGGCTCCCTCGCTGGAGGAGATCGTCAGCGAGTGCGGCCCGCTCCCGCCGCAGGCGGTCCGCTGGTTGGCGGCGGGCATCGCCGAGGCCCTGCAGTCCATCCACGGCGCGGGCCTGGTCCACCGCGACCTGAAGCCGTCGAACGTACTGGTCGTCGAGGACGGCCCCCGGGTCATCGACTTCGGCATCGCCTCCGGGGTCTCCACCACCCGGCTCACCATGACCAACGTGGCGGTCGGCACCCCCGCCTACATGTCGCCCGAGCAGGCGCGCGACTCGCGCGGGGTGACCGGGGCCAGCGACATCTTCTCCCTCGCCTCCACCCTGGTCTACGCCGGCACCGGCCATCCGCCCTACCACGGCGCCAACCCGGTGGAGACCGTCTTCATGTTGTTGCGCGACAGCCCCGACCTGGAGGGATTGCCCGAGGAGCTGCGGCCTCTCATCGAGGCGTGCATGCGGCACACCCCGACGGAGCGGCCCACCCCCGCCGACATCCAGGCCCGACTCGCCCCGCACCTCTTCGCCTCCGGCGACGACAGCGGCACCGCCTCGGCCTGGTTGCCGGCGGGCGCCGTGGCGCTGATAGAACGTCGCCGCCGGGGTCAGCCGCGCCC
>NZ_VKHT01000861.1 GCF_014141535.1 Streptomyces alkaliphilus
CTCCCCGCCCCGACCGGTGTCCCGGCACGGAGCGGCGGCGAGCCGTGAGAAAACCGGGCGCCACTTTCCCCTTCCCGGGACGATGACCCCGTGAGGAAGCCACGCCACCGGCCGACCTTCGCCGAGATGCTCGCGTCCCTGCCCGCCCGTGACCCGGTGGCCGGGCCCATGGTGCCGTCCCCGGCCACCGCCCGCCGCCTGATGGACGGCGAGGGAGGGGTGTGGACGATGAGCCGGGATCACCTCGACCCCCGGCTCGCCGCACGCCTCGTCGCGAAGGCCGACCTGATGATCGTGGGAAGGGCCGGCGGCTCGGACCCCGTGCCGATCGCCGCCGAACAGCGGCACCGGGTGTGGGCGGAGGAGGTGGTCCCGCGTCTCGACGCGGAGGAGCCGCCGCGATACAGCGCCCACGAGTTCCGCTCCGAGGACGACGAGTCGATCCTGCTGTACGTGGAGGAGAGCTGTTGAGTCGGGAGTCGGGATCGCGCCCCTGCTCGATGGGTACGGGGCCCGCGTGATCCCCCGCCACCGGCCCACCCGCGACCACGGTCGCCGCCCATCGCCGGGAGGCACCGTGGACGAGCTGATCGCCCCCGTGGTGGAGCACCTGCGCCGGGAGGACCCCGGCGGGGTCGTCGGGCTGTACCTGTACGGCTCGGCGGTCACGGGCGGGCTGCGGCCCGACAGCGACGTGGACCTGCTGCTGCTCACCCATCGATCGCTCACCGCCGCCGAACGCGCCGACCTCGTCCGACTCCTGCTGGGGATCTCCGGGTGGCGCGGGCACGCGCGGCGGTTCCCCGACGCGGTGCACCGCCGTCCCGTCGAGCTGACCGGCATCGTCGTGGGGGACGGGGCCCCGTCCCGGAGCGAGTGGCCCCGCCGCGACTTCCTGTACGGCGAGTGGCTGCGCGAGGAGTTGGTGGCCGGGCGCACGCCCGGGCCGGCGGACGATCCCGACCTCGTGATCCTCCTGGCCACCGCCCACGCCGCACACCGCGTCCTGCACGGCCCGCCGCTCGATGACCTCCTCGCCCCGCCTCCCCCCGACCGACTCCGCGCCGCCTCCCTCGCGGTGATCCCCGACCTCCTCGCCGGGATCGAGGGCGACGAGCGGAACGTCCTGCTCACCCTCGCCCGGATCCTCGTGACGCTGGAGACCCGCCGGATCGTCCCGAAGGACGTCGCCGCCGGGGCGGTCGCCCCGACGCTGCGGGGGTCGGAGCGCGAACTGTTGGAGCGGGCGCGGGCCGGTTACCTCGGCATCGCGACGGACCGTTGGGCGGACCTCGCCCCGGGTGCCGTCGCGCTCGCCCGAGCCCTCGCCGACCGGCTCTCCCGGTCCGACCAGCCGCCGGAGACGGGGCCCTGACGCCGTTTTCCGCGCCCCGACTGATCGGTTCCCGCCCCTGAAGGACCCGGAGAACAAAGCCTCACGTCGTTCGACGCGTTGACGCGGAGGCCGCTTCACACCGGAACATCCGAGGGCACGTGACTCACAAGCTTCTCCACAGCGCTGACCATGCGCCTCCACCGTGAATCCGTAACCCCCGCGGATCGAGAGGGTCTCGAATTCCAGGTCGATCGAGAACCCGATGGGACCTCCCGTGGACCTGCGCCGAACCTCGGCCACCCCTCCGCGTGCCCGCAGAGCCTGCCCCAAGGAGGTGCTCAGTGCTTCCGAAACAAGGCGCAGGGCATCCAGGAAATTGCTCTTCCCCGACCCGTTGGGGCCCACGAGGAACAGGAGCGGACCCAACTCGACGTCGGCCTCGGCGATGCTCCTGTAGTGCTTCAGTCGGACCCGGGAGAGCGAGAAATGGTTGTCCTGCATGTGATCAGTCTGGCACCGGCTGTACCGGAGCGCCGGGAAGCCGGTCATCGCGCCATCACGACCTCGGTTCGGGAATACGACGTTTTCGCCCCTGGAGGCGTGGGCGTCGCCGCGTTCCGGGCCCGGGACACCCCAGTGCCCTCGCCACCTCTGGTTCCCGCACGACGTCGGGGGGTCGACCGGCCGGCGGCCGGGGTCGGTGTCGTGGCCTGGCGGCAGGCGTGGCAGTGGGTGAGGCCGGGTTCGGGGCGCAGCATCACGTCGTGGCAGCCCCGGCAGGGTTTCGGTTTCTCCGGTGCCGGGGCTGCCACGACGTGATGCTGCGC
>NZ_VKHT01000862.1 GCF_014141535.1 Streptomyces alkaliphilus
CGCCCTGCCCCGCCCCCGACGCCTCGGTGCCCAGCGGCCGGTCGTACATGGCCTTGACCAGGTGCACGTCGGGATCGGTGAGCAGGGGCCCGATGATGCCGGAGGCGAAGGTGGAGTCGAACTCCTTGAGGTCGGCGTCCACGAAGCAGATGATCTCGCCGCTCGCGGCGAACAGCGAGCGCCAGAGCACCTCGCCCTTGCCGGGCAGGGCGGGCAGCCGGGGCAGGATCTCGTCCCGGTGCACGACCTTGGCCCCGGCCGCGGCGGCCACCTCGGCCGTGCGGTCGGTGGAGCCCGAGTCCATCACCAGCAGTTCGTCGACCAGCGGCGCGTCGATCATGAGGTCGCGGCGGATCGTCTCGACGATCTCACCGACGGTCGCCTCCTCGTTCAGCGCGGGGAGCACGACGCTGACGCTGCCGGCCGGGCCCGCCTTGCGCTTGGCGGCCACCAGCCGTGACAGCGGGCGGTCGGCGGCGGTCCAGGACCGGCGGCTCAGCCACTCCGTTGCCTCTTCCAGCACGATGTCGCTCCTCGGTGTCTCGGGGACTGGACGGACCGAGTCATTGTGCGGGCCGTCGGTTACAGTCTTGAGCGGCGAAGATGACCTCCGCATATCGGGGGTCTCCGCTTGACAATCACATACAGCTCATCCAGAGGGGCAGAGGGAACGGCCCGTTGAAGCCCCGGCAACCCTCCCGCCGGTCTCGCGATTCCGATGCGAGGTCCCCGGTGGGGATGGTGCCAATTCCGTCCCGCGGCGAGGGTCGTCGCGGGGAAGATGAGGAGAGAGGGCCTCGCTCCCATGTCTGTGCTTTCCGCACCCACCACCTCCGCTTCCGCCGTCTCCGTCGACCTCGGTCCGGCTTCGGCTCTCTCCTGCCGCGAGTGTGGGCAGCGCTACCCGCTGGGTCCGATTTTCGCCTGTGCGGAGTGTTTCGGCCCGTTGGAGATCGCCTACGACCTCCCGACCGGCGATCCCGAGGGCCTGCGCTCCCGGATCGAGGCGGGCCCGGCGAGTATCTGGCGCTACTCGGAACTGCTGCCCGTCCCGGCGGACGTGGCGACCAAGCCGAACCTGAACCCGGGCTGGACCCCGCTGGTGCGGGCGGACCGGCTGGCGGCCGAGCTGGGCGTGACCGGCGGGCTGTGGGTGAAGGACGACTCCGGCAACCCCACGCACTCCTTCAAGGACCGGGTGGTGGCGAACGCGCTGGAGGCGGCACGCGCCTTCGGGTTCACCACCCTGTCCTGTTCCTCCACCGGCAACCTCGCGGGCGCGGTCGGCGCCGCGGCGGCCCGGGCCGGCCTGCGCTCGTGCGTGTTCATCCCGCACGACCTGGAGCAGGGCAAGGTCGTGATGGCCGCCGTGTACGGGGGCGACCTGGTCGGCATCGAGGGCAGCTACGACGACGTCAACCGCTTCTGCAGCGAATTGATCGGCGACCCGGCCGGTGAGGGTTGGGGCTTCGTCAACGTCAACCTGCGCCCGTACTACGCGGAGGGGTCCAAGACCCTGGCGTTCGAGATCTGCGAGCAGCTCGGCTGGCGCATCCCCGACCAGCTGGTGGTGCCGATCGCGTCGGGCTCCCAGCTCACCAAGATCGACAAGGGGATCCGGGAGCTGATCTCCCTCGGTCTGGTCGAGGACCGGCCGTACCGGATCTTCGGCGCCCAGGCGGAGGGGTGCTCCCCTGTCTCGAGGGCCTTCAAGGACGGCCACGACGTGATCCGCCCGGTGAAGCCGGACACCATCGCCAAGTCGTTGGCGATCGGCAACCCGGCGGACGGCCCGTACGTGCTGGACATCGCCCGGCGCACCGGCGGCGCGGTGGAGGACGTCACCGACGCGCAGGTGGTGGACGCCATCAAGCTGCTGGCCCGCACGGAGGGGATCTTCGCCGAGACGGCGGGCGGGGTGACGGTCGGCGTGACCCGCAAGCTGATCGAGGCCGGTGTGCTGGATCCGACGCTGACCACCGTGGTGCTCAACACCGGTGACGGCCTCAAGACGCTGGACGCGGTGGCGCCGACCACGGGCCCGACCGCGATCATCCGCCCCGATCTGGACGCCTTCCGGGAGGCCGGGCTCGTCTGAGTCCGTCGACCGGGTGCGCGGGGGCCGTCCGGCCCCGCGCACCCGGTCCCACCCGTC
>NZ_VKHT01000863.1 GCF_014141535.1 Streptomyces alkaliphilus
CGCCCCGTGGGCGTGGAACCACCCGCGCCCCGGCTGTTAGCCTCGATGGGCAAGACGTCAGACGTCGCTGCTGATGGCAGTCGGGCCCGGGCGCTCCGCCGCCCCACCCGGCCGAGGGGAAAGAAGGCCCTCCGACGGACGGACGACCGGCCACCGCCCCCCCGGGGCAGGGTCCGGTCGGCCTGCCCACGTGTACGCCATCGATTCCGAGGAGTCGTTCGCGCATGTCGAACACCCCCGTCACCGCCCCCGAGGGCTTCACCGACTACAAGGTCGCCGACATCTCCCTGGCCGCCTTCGGCCGCAAGGAGATCACCCTCGCCGAGCACGAGATGCCCGGCCTGATGGCGATCCGCGAGGAGTACGCCGCCTCGCAGCCGCTCGCCGGCGCCCGCGTCACCGGCTCCCTGCACATGACCGTGCAGACCGCCGTGCTCATCGAGACCCTGGTCGCCCTCGGCGCGCGGGTCCGCTGGGCCTCCTGCAACATCTTCTCCACCCAGGACCACGCCGCCGCCGCGATCGCCGCCGCCGGCATCCCGGTCTTCGCCTGGAAGGGCGAGACCCTGGAGGAGTACTGGTGGTGCACCGAGCAGGCCCTGACCTGGGTCGACGCCCCCACCGGCGGCCCCAACATGATCCTCGACGACGGCGGTGACGCCACCCTGCTGGTGCACAAGGGTGTCGAGTACGAGAAGGCGGGCTCCGCGCCGGACCCGGCCACGGCCGAGAACGACGAGCACCGCGTCATCCTCGAACTGCTCAACCGCACCCTGGCCGAGACCCCCAACAAGTGGACGAACCTCGCCTCGGAGATCCGCGGCGTGACCGAGGAGACCACCACCGGTGTCCACCGTCTGTACGAGATGTTCCGCGAGGGCAGCCTGCTCTTCCCGGCCATCAACGTCAACGACTCGGTCACCAAGTCGAAGTTCGACAACAAGTACGGCTGCCGGCACTCCCTGATCGACGGCATCAACCGCGCCACCGACGTGCTCATCGGCGGCAAGGTCGCCGTGGTCTGCGGTTACGGCGACGTCGGCAAGGGCTGCGCCGAGTCCCTGCGCGGCCAGGGCGCCCGGGTCGTGATCACCGAGATCGACCCCATCTGCGCCCTCCAGGCCGCCATGGACGGCTACCAGGTGGTCCGTCTCGAGGACGTCCTCGAGACCGCCGACATCTTCATCACCACCACCGGCAACAAGGACATCATCCTCGCCGAGCACATGGCCCGGATGAAGCACCAGGCCATCGTCGGCAACATCGGCCACTTCGACAACGAGATCGACATGGCCGGCCTCGCCGCCCTGCCCGGCATCGTCAAGGACGAGGTCAAGCCGCAGGTCCACACCTGGACCTTCCCCGACGGCAAGGTGCTCATCGTGCTCTCCGAGGGCCGTCTGCTCAACCTGGGCAACGCCACCGGGCACCCGTCCTTCGTGATGTCCAACAGCTTCGCCAACCAGACCATCGCGCAGATCGAGCTGTTCACCCGGGCCGCCGAGTACCCCCTCGGCGTGCACACCCTGCCCAAGCTGCTCGACGAGAAGGTCGCCCGTCTCCACCTGGAGGCCCTCGGCGTCCGCCTCACCGAGCTGCGCCCGGAGCAGGCCGCCTACATCGGCGTCCCCGTGGAGGGCCCCTACAAGCCCGACCACTACCGCTACTGATACCGAGCGGACGCCGGAACCGGACGAACACCGGGGCCGGCCGCCCCGCCCCACCACCGCGCCCACCGGCGCGGCACGGGGCGGAGGCGGCCGGCCCCGTGCCGTTTCCGCCCCCTCACCCCTTACGGTGGGCCCATGCCCAGCGGTGTCTACGCCCTCCACGACCCCCGGGACGGCACGCCCCTGGGAACCGAACACTTCACCTGCGCCCCCGGCCCGGCCGGCTGGCGGTACACCGCCGACCGCAGGACCCCCTCCGGGGAACCGGCCGGCGGCGTGGACCTGACCATGGACGCCCTCGGGCGCCCCGTCCGACTGGAGGTGCGCACCACCCTGTGGTGGGTGCGCGGCGGCATCGACGTCGGCGGCCTGAGCTGGGTGCGCGGCGACACCGGCGGACGCCGCGCCCTGGAGGGGCACGCCCCCGGTGCCAGGGCTTTCACCGGCACCTCCCCCGCCCACCTGATCTCCCTCGCCCGCCT
>NZ_VKHT01000864.1 GCF_014141535.1 Streptomyces alkaliphilus
GTCCAGGGGGGGCGGAGGGGAAGGTCGTTGGGTATCGGCAGGTCGTGGAGGTGGCGGAGCACTGGGGCCGGCCCCTTCTCGGTGCTGGGCCGGTGCGGGGGAAGCTCCTCCCAGAAGGTCGCCGGGCGGCCGGCGGCCAGGACTGGCTGGTCGATGGGCAGCGGGCGGACCGCGGGCACGCCTGAGGTGGCCAGCCAGCGGGCGATGGCCACCTCCCGGGCCGCCGCCTCCGCCTGTCCTTCCCGTGCGATCCGGACGACGACTCCTGTGCCAGGGGCCAGGCGCCAGATGTCGTTCTCCGCCAGCCGGATGGGTTCGGCGCCGTCGGCTGAGAACCCGGCGAGGGCGGTGATTCGGCGCAGCACGGCGAGGGAGCGGCTGGTCACGGGGCGAGGGTTTCGGTGATGCGACGGCGGAGTTCGGCGACCTCGGGTCTGCGGCGGTGCGGCGTCGCGGCGGTGGCCAGTGCGCGTACGTTGTCCCGGGCACGTCGGGAGCGGATCCGGCCGATCTCGTCCAGCGCGCGCAGTGCCGTGATGGCGGCTTCCCGGGGGTCGCCGGTGTGCATCATCAGGGTGGCGAGTTTGGTACCGGAGATCGCGCGGGAGCGGGTGTAGGCGTCGGAGTGGTGCAGCACGGCCTGCCGGAGGTGGCCCTCCGGGCGGCGGGGCGAGGCGCCGGAGAGCAGGGCGAGGTCGAGGATGGCGGGGACCGGTGTCGCCCTGGTGTTGGGCGTAGTCGTAGTAGGCCATCCACGGGACGTCGTGGTCGTTTCAGCGGGCAGGACAGGAAAGACCACCCCCCTCGCCACGCCTCCGCGCCGCCGTACACCGCCTCATGACGGTCGACGTCAGCCCCACCAGCCCCGTCATCACCGACGGCCGCCTCACCCACCTCACGGACTGGATCACCGCCTTCCACCAGTTGGGCCGGCAGCCGGCGGACCTCAATCACCGGGGTCATCTCGTACGGGGCCTCCGAGGCGTACTGGCCCATCACGTCATCTTCCAATGGAATCGCCCGGGCCTCCCGGCAGATATCCAGCACACCCTGTCAACACTCGCGAAAGAGGTAGTCATGGGAACGAGCGACCACGCCGCGTCGCCCCACGCCGCGAGCCGGCAGCGCACTACGGTCACCGAGGTGAAGACCGACACCATCGAAACAAGCGACGCCGACCGCCTCCGCAACGAGCTCGTCGACCGCCTGATCAAGGACGGCAGTGTGCGAACGCGCAGCGTCGAGGACGCCATGCGCTCCGTCCCCCGCCACCTCTTCGTCCCCCAAGCCCCCTTGGAGCAGGCGTACGGCAACGCCCCGGTCAGCATCAAAGACGACGACAACGGCGCCTCCATCAGCTGCGCCTCGCAGCCCGACGTCGTCGGCCTCATGCTGGAACAGCTCGATGTCGAACCCGGCCAGAAGATCCTCGAACTCGGCGCCGGGACCGGCTTCAACGCAGCCCTCCTCGCTCACCTCGCCGGCCCGAACGGCCACGTCACCACCATCGACGTCGACCACGACCTCGTAGACGGCGCCCGCACCGCCCTCGCCTCCGCCGGCCTCCGCAACGTGGACGTCATCCATGGAGACGGCGCCCTCGGCTACGCCCCCAACGCCCCCTATGACCGGGTCATCGCCACCGTCGGCGCCCACGGCGTCCCCCACGCCTGGCTCGACCAGCTCGCCCCGACGGGGCGCCTGCTCACCCCCCTGCGCCTGCGCGGCAGCGTCTCCCGCTCCATCGCTTTCGCTCCGCAGCCCGACGGCATCTGGCGCAGCGTCTCCAGCCGGATGAACACCTTCATGCCCCTGCGGCGCGGCATCGCCGACGACCCCCGCACCATCGTGCCTCTCGCCCCAGACAACGCCGTCACCCTCGTCACCAACGGCGACCAGACCGTCAACGCCGACGCCCTCACCGATGTCTTCCATCAGTCCCGCACCGAGGCATGGACCGGCGTCACCTTCCGGGGCCCGGAGTCAGCCGAATGGCTGGAGCTATGGCTGACCTGCTCCCTCCCCAACGGCCTCAGCCGTATGCCCACCACCCCGCGGGCCATCGACAACGGCCTGGTCATCGCCCCCTACCCCTCCTCCACCGCGACCTTCGACGACAGCGGCACCCTCACCTACCTCACCC
>NZ_VKHT01000865.1 GCF_014141535.1 Streptomyces alkaliphilus
CCACCGACGACCGCCCCGGGGTGATCATGGGGCTGCGCCACCGCGACCTCCCGGTCGAGGGGGTGCAGTTCCACCCGGAGTCGGTGCTCACCGAGTGGGGCCACCGGATGCTCGCGAACTGGCTCACCGTCTGCGGGGACGGCGGGGCCGTGGAACGGTCACGGGGGCTGGCCCCGGTCGTCGGGGGGAACGGGCGGCCCGGTCGGCCGGAGCCCGCGAGGTGACCGCGGTGCGTCCGGAGCGGGGCGGTGGGGCCGGGGGTCCGGAACCGGACCCGCACGTCGGGCCGCAGGACGCGTTCCGGGCGGCGGTGGACGCGCTGGCCGACCCTCTCAACGACCCGCTGCCCGGCCCGGCCGGGGCGGGCGGGAGCGGTCCCGGCGCCGGCCCCGGCGACCGGTACCGGCCGGGGAACCCGGCGCCGACCGCCGCACCGGAAACCGGCACCGGCGTCGGTACCGACGGGGCGGCGTACGGCACGACCCGGGGCACGACGGGCGGCGCGGCGTACGGCACCGCGTACGAGAGCGCGGGCACCGGGGCGTACCGCGAGGAGGATCACCGCGGGCAGGGGCACGGCACCGGTGGATACCCGGCCGGGAGCCACCACCCGGCGGCCCGCGACACGGACCCGCTCGGAGCGGGAACGCCCACCGCCGATCCGTACGGGACGGCCGGCGGTGCCGGGACGGCCGACGCCGCCCCCCGGGACACCCCGTACGGCGCGATCGCCGATCCGTACGGTGCGGGGTCCCGGACCGACGCCGACGCCCCGACCACGGTCTTCCCGCCCTCCGTCGACCCGTACGGCGTCTCCCCCGCCGCGGACCCCGAGACCATGGCGCTGCGGCGCCCGGACGACCTCCTCGCCACCGCCCCGGCGGATCCGGTCGGCCCCACCGGCGGGCACCGCCGTGCCGCGCGGGAGGCGTCCACCGGCGAAGCAGGCACGGACCGTCCCTCCCCCGCCGCGGCGGGCGGGGGACGCGCCGCCCGCCGCAAGGCGGAGAAGGCCCGCCGCGCGAGCCGCGCCAACAAGCTCGCCAACGTCGCCGGCGAGCTGATGATGACCACCGGCGTCCTGCTCCTGCTCTTCGTCACCTACCAGCTGTGGTGGACCAACGTGGAGGCCCGCGCCCACGCGGACCGCGAGGCGAACTCCCTGATCGACCAGTGGGAGGGCGGCTCCGAGGAGGAGCCCGACAACCGCGACCCCGGTGTCTTCTCCGCGGGTGAGGGCTTCGCCCTGCTGTACCTGCCGACGCTGGACGTGCGGGTCCCCATCGCGGAGAGCGTGGACGAGGCCACCGTCCTGGACAAGGGCATGGTGGGTCGCTACTCCGAGGCCGACCGCCTGCCCACCGCGATGCCCTGGGACGACGAGGGGAACGTCGGTCTCGCCGGGCACCGCAACACCCACGGCGAGCCGTTCCGCTACATCAACCTGTTGAACGAGGGCGACCCGATCATCGTGGAGACGGAGACCACGTACTACGTCTACGAGATGCGCAGCCGGCTGGACTCCACCTCCCCGTCGAACATCGCGGTGCTGGACCCGATACCCGAACAGGGCGGCTTCACCGAACCCGGCCGCTACATCACCCTGACCACCTGTACCCCGGAGTTCACCTCGACCTTCCGGCTCATCGTCTGGGGCGAGATGGTCGCCGAACAGCCACGCGGTGAGGGGAAACCGGATGCCCTCGTCACCTGAGGCGGCACACCGCCGGGCCGGCGGCCCGGCGGCACGGGGCGGGACATCCGGAATCCCGGGGGCCTGCCGACCCCACGGACCACGCAGACGCGCAGCAGAACGCGGAGAACGATGAGCAAGCGGCCGATGACCACCCCCCGGGACCCGGCGGGGCCGGTCGACACGACCGGGACCACGGACACCGGTCCCGGCACCACCCCCGGGGCGGAGGCGTCCCCCGAGGCGGGGACGACCGGGACGACGGACACCGTCCGGGCCCCCGACGCGGGGCCGGGCGACGCGGAGTCCTCCCCGGCGACCGGGGAGGACTCCGGCTCCTCCCGGCTCCCCGGCGGCCCCGTCGCGGCTTCCGGCGGCCCCGGGGACGGCTCCGGGGGACCGGGCGGCCCGGGCGGCCCCGGGGGACCCGACGGCCCCGCCGGTGA
>NZ_VKHT01000866.1 GCF_014141535.1 Streptomyces alkaliphilus
GTTCGCCCGTCCCGCCCCTCGGACAAGGGGTGACGGGCGAACGACGGGGCCCCGGGCGCGGTCTCCCGCACCCGGGGCCCCGGGGAAGTCCCTCGGCCCGCGTCAGCCGCCCTCGCCCCCGGGAGGAGCACCGCCGTCGCCACCCGCGGCGGCGCCGGCGTCGGCACCGCCGCCTCCCTGGTCACCCGCGCCACCGGCGGCCCCCGGGTTGCCGGGCGTGCCGCCCTGGTCACCCCCGCCGGCGGCTCCCTGGTCACCACCACCGGCACCCCCGGCGTCGGGGTTGCCGGTCGGTTCGGTGCCGCCGGCGTCGTCACCGCCGGTCTCGCCGCCGTCGGCGCCCTCGGCCGTGCCCTCGGTCACCGCGCCCTCGTCACCGCCGACCTCGCCGCCGGTGCCCCCGCCGTTCTGCCAGCCGTTCGAGCCCTGGCCACCGCCGGACGACCCGCCGCTCGACTGGTTCCATCCCGGGTCGGGCGAGAACGGGCCGGTGGTCTCCTCCTCGGGCTCCTCGGTCTCCTCCGGCTCCTCGGGTTCATCGGTCTCCTCCGGCTCCCCGGTCTCCTGCGGTGCCGTGGGGGTCGGGTCCGGGGCGGTCGGCAGCTCCTCGCCACCGGTGAGCTGCAACGCCACCAGCACGCCCAGCCCGACCGCCGCCACCGCCAGTACGGCGGGCAGCGCCCAGCGCGGAAGCCGCCGGCCGCCGGGGCCGCCGTCACCGGCCCCACCGACCCGGGCCTCCCCGCGCGGCGGGGTGCCCAACAGCAGCGGCGGGCCCAACCGACCGGTCTCCGCGACACGGTGGGAGGAGGTCGCGGAGGGCATCGCCGTCGTGGCGGCGGTCGCGCCCATGGCGGCGGTGCCCATCGCCGGGGTGTCGGCGGTCAGTGAGCCGGTGTTCCACAGGCCGCCGGTGTGCCCGCCGTGCTCGCGCAGCATCCGCTGCGCGTGCTGCACCAGCGCCCGCATCTCCTCGGCGGACTGGAAACGGTCCTCGGGGTTCTTCGCCAGCGCCCGCAGCGCCAGCCCGTCCAGCTCGGGCGGTACCTCCGGCGACACCGACGACGGGGGTCGCGGGGTGTCCTGCACGTGCTGGTACACCACCGACAGCGGGGTCTCGCCGGTGAACGGCGGACGCAGCGTCAGCAGCTCGTACAGCAGGCAGCCCACCGCGTACAGGTCGGAGCGGGTGTCCACGGCCTTGCCGAGCGCCTGCTCGGGCGACAGGTACTGCGGGGTGCCCATCACCATGCCGGTCTGCGTCATGGTGGACTGCACGCCGTGCAGCGCGCGGGCGATGCCGAAGTCCATCACCTTGACCGAGCCGGTCTCGTTGATGATCACGTTGGCGGGCTTGATGTCGCGGTGCACGATGCCGTGCTGGTGGCTGTAGGCCAACGCCTCCAGCACCCCGGAGACGATGTCCAGCGCCCGGTTGGTGCGCGCCGGACCGTCGGGGCCGCGCCCCTCCTCCATGGCGTCCGCGTCGTCGTTGAGCATCTCGCGGATGGTGCGGCCGTTGACCAGCTCCATCACCATGTACGGCACGACCTGGCCGCCCATCCGCTCCTCGCCGGAGTCGAACACGGCGACCACCGCGTGGTGGTTCAGCCCGGCGACGGACTGCGCCTCGCGCGTGAAGCGCGCCTTGGCGATGGGATCCTCGGCGAGGTCGGAGCGCAGCAACTTGACCGCGACGACCCGGCCCAGGCGCACGTCCTCCGCCGCGAACACCTCGGCCATGCCGCCACGGCCCAGCCGGCGCAGGATGCGGTAACGGCCGTCGCCGACCAACTCCCGGTAGCCCCCGGAGTCCGGGCCGCCCGGGATCCCGCGATCGCCTCGCGCCCCGCCGCCGGTGGTCTCCGCCCCGCCGGCGCCGTCCGCGGCGTCCCGTTCCTCAGCCATCGGTCCTCGCCTGCGTCGCCCTGTTGAGAGCAGCAATCAAACCGGTTTCCGCCCCTCACCGCAAAGTCGCCGGAAGTGAACCCCCGCCGTCCCGGCCCGTCCCCGGGCGGCGCCGGCGCCCTTGCGGGGCGTTCGAGGGCGGACCGCGCGGGGGCCGCGGGAGCGCCCCGGTGGCGCCCGGCGGGGTCGGGTCCACCACCCCGTTCCCGCATCGCGGGCCGGACCGTGGT
>NZ_VKHT01000867.1 GCF_014141535.1 Streptomyces alkaliphilus
AGGCTGCCCAGCAGCCACATCATCGCCGAGCGGGCCGCCTCCCCCCGCTCGGCCCGGAACACCATCAGGGTGGTGATCGCCGAGAAGCCGTACGCCATGGCGGTGCCGGTCAGCACCAGCCGCAGCGGCACCAACCCCTGCGGGGAGCGGGCGGCGGCGTACACCAGCACCATCGCCAGCAGCGCGGAGACGAACGCCGCGCCCGACAGCGCCCACACCCCCAGCGCGGCGAACGCCCCGAAGAGCAACACCGCGTTGGCGCCGACGGCGGCGCCGGAGGAGATGCCGAGTACGAACGGGTCGGCCAGGGCATTGCGAACCATCGCCTGCACGGCCGCCCCCACCGCCGCCAGCCCGGCTCCCACGACCACGGCCAGCACCGCGCGCGGAAAGCGGATCTCCCACACGATCGTGTAGGAGGAGACCTCGTCGGCGGCGATGGTGCCACCGCTCAGCCCCGCCCACAGCAGCCGCAGCGCCTCGCCTGCCGCCAGTGACGAGGGGCCCAGGGTGACCGCGGCGACCACCGAGCAGGCCAGGAGGAGCGTCAGGCCGAGGAGGAGGGGCGGCAGCGGCACCCGGCGCGGGGAACCGGGCGCGCGTTCGACGCGGGGTCGCGGGCGGCGCCCCTTCGCGCCGGTGCCGGCGGGCCCCTCGGCCCGGTCGTCGCCACCGAACGCGGCTCCATCGGGCCGCGGGGGGCGCGAAAGGCGCGGAGAACCCTGTGGATGGGGCACCCGGGCACCGTCCCTCGGTTCGGGCCGGGACACACGACGGCGGCAGCCCGCACCGGGGTTCGCCCGATCCGGTCTCCCTCTCGCAGTCCACGACGAGTCGGCAGGAGCGTCGGCCGCACCGGGTGATCGGGCTCGCGGAACACGGGGTTCCGCCCACCGTTGCGGGACAGCGCCGGACTTCGACCGGACTTCCCCCGGGGAGGCTCGCCGGGCAGCGTATCCGCCCGGCGGGGAACCGTTGCGGCCGGGGCCGGGGAACGGCATGCTGCGGGGACGGCCCGCGGCTGGTTTCGCGGGCCAACGGACCGGCGGGACGTCAACCGGGGCGGTCGCGCGGGTACGGGCCGCGCACGGCGGCGACACATCGGTGACCCCGGGCGAGACGGCGGAACACCCCTTCGCGCCTCCCGGCGCCCCGTGCCGGGAGGCGCGGAGGGGGCCGGGAAGGAAAGGCGCACATGGATCTCGGACTCTCCGGGCGGGTCTTCGTGGTGACCGGCGGCAGCAGCGGCCTGGGGCTGGCGACCGCCCGGGCGCTGGCGGCGGAGGGCGCCCGCACGGTGATCTCCTCGCGGGACCGGGGGAAGGTGGACCGCGCGGTCGCCGAACTGTCCCCCCTCGCACCGTCCGTCGGTGCCGTCGCCGACCTCGCCGACCCGCAGGCGCCCGGCAGGCTCCTGGATCTCGCCGAGGAGACCCACGGGCGGGTGGACGGCGTGCTGATCTCGGTGGGCGGGCCGCCGCCGGGTACGGCGGCCTCGGCCGAGGACGACCAGTGGCGCGCGGCCTTCGAGAGCGTCTTCCTCGGCGCGGTGCGCTGTGCCCGCACGGCCGCCGCCCGTCTCGCGGAGGGGGACCGGGGCGGCGTGATCGGCCTGGTGCTCTCCTCGTCGGCCCGCTCGCCCATCACCGGGTTGGGCATCTCCAACGGCCTGCGGCCGGGGCTGGCCATGGTGGCCAAGGATCTGGCCGACGAGTACGGGCCGCGCGGGGTGCGGGTCCTGGGTCTGCTGCCGGGGCGGATCGCCACCGATCGCACGGCGGAGCTGGACCGGGGGCGCCCGGAGGCGCGGGAACGCGCACTGGCGGGAATCCCGCTGGGCCGGTACGGGGAGCCGGAGGAGTTCGGTCGGGTCGCCGCCTTCCTGCTCTCCCCGGCGGCGTCCTACGTCACCGGCACGAGCGTGCCCGTCGACGGCGGGGCCCTGCGCACTCCGTGAGCGCCGGCCCCGACGGGCGCCCGGGGCCCCGGACACCGGCCGGGGCCGTGTCGCCCCGGCGGGTGGGGGCGTCCGCCCGCGGGGTCCGCCGCTCCTGGCGGAGCGGCCCCGGGGTCCGTCGGGGTCGGCCCGGCAGGTCCGCGCGGAGCCACTCCGGCGGGGCGCGCCCCCGGGGGCCG
>NZ_VKHT01000868.1 GCF_014141535.1 Streptomyces alkaliphilus
GCCACGGGAAGAGGGCCGGGGTATCCACCTCCTCGATTCGACCGGCCCGTCCGCCCCGGTCGACCCGCAGGCCCCTCGCCGTGCCGGGGAGCTCCTCCCGGGGCCGCCCGGCGCCGTGCCCCGGCGCCCCGGGGTCGCGCGGATGCGGGGGCCGGGGGGTGTGCTCGGCCGGTCCGCGCGGTGGGCGCCCCGGTCGCGGTCGGTCCCGGCCCGGGGTCGCGGTGCCCGGACCCGGGCCCGCCGGGCCGGGAGGTGTCACCCGGGGATCGAACATCCGGCCCCCGCCGTCGGCCGGCTCGTTCGGCGGCCCCGGTACCTCGGTTTCCGCCACCCGGTAGGGTCGCTGTCGCATGGGAGCGAGCCGGGCGCCCTCGGCGTCCGCCCGGCAGGTGGCGGCGAAGCCGTCCGCCGCGTCCCCGGGGTCCGTCCCCCGGGCCGTTCGGTCGGGGTCGCCCCCGGTGTCGTGCGTCGGCCCGCTCGCGGTGGCCCGGGCGGGGGACCGCGCGGCGGCGGTGCCGAAGCCGGCCGCCTCCGGTGTCACCGGTCGTCCGATCCGTCGGGAGAGGGCCTCGGCGGCCAGTTCCGGGACGGGCTCCCGGGGCAGGGTGCCGGCCAGCCAGTGCGCCACGGCGGTGCGGTCGTACCGCAGTGGGCACCCGATCTCGGAGCCGATCGCGTTCACGGACCGGGCCAGCGCCTCCTGGGTCCAGTCGGCCTCGTCCAGCAGGCTTCGCAGCCGTTCGTTGGGCATCCGCCGGTGTGTCATGACTCCTTGGTGCCACACCCGGGCCCTCCGGTCAGCGGCGCACGGCGGCGCGTGTCGTGCTTCCCGGGCTTCCGTGTCACCCGATGGGCGGGCTTGTCCCCGCAGCCGTCACCCATGGGTGTGATCCCGGTCCGAACGCACCGGCGATGTCCGCGCGGGCGCTCTTCCCGGCAGGGGTGGGCCGGGGCCCCGCCGCTCGGCCCGGTCGGTCCCCTCGGCCCTCCCGTCGGCGACACGACCGACGGAGGGCGAACCGGCCGTTGTGCCGTCGCCCGGGAAGCCGCCCACCGGAGTGTGCCCCGGGCACAGCCCGGGGGGCGGAACGTGCCGAATCCTCCCCGGACCCCACGGCGCCCGGGCCGTCGACCCTGACAACGCGTGGCCTCCGCCGCTAGCGTGATCGGCATGTCCGGCATCGATGGAACCCCGACCGAGTCCGTGCGCGCCGTGGTCCTTCCGGGGGTGGGCGAGCCCCTGCGGGTGAGTCGGATCTCGCTTCCCCGTCCCGGAGCCGGGCGGGTGCGGGTCCGACTCGCGGCGGCCGGTGTCTGCCACTCGGACCTGTCCCTGGCCAACGGCACCCTGGCGCACCCCGTCCCCGCCGTGCTCGGACACGAGGGCGCGGGCACCGTCACCGAGGTCGGCGAGGGCGTGGAGTCGGTCCGCCCCGGTCAGCGGGTGGTCCTCAACTGGGCCCCCTCCTGCGGGCGGTGCCACTTCTGCGCGGTTCTGGAGGAACCCTGGTTGTGCGCGGAGGCCAACGCCGGGACCACCGTCCCCTACGCGCGTGACGACGCCGGGGGTGAGCTGTACCCGGGGCTGACCGTCGCCGCCTTCGCCGAGGAGACCGTCGTCCCGGAGCACGCCGTCCTGCCCCTGCCCGACGGCATCCCGTTGACCGAGGCCGCCCTGCTCGGTTGCGCGGTGCTCACCGGCTGGGGGGCGGTGCACCACAGCGCCCGGGTGCGGGAGGGGGAGAGCGTCCTGGTGATCGGTGTCGGCGGGGTGGGTCTGGCGGTGCTGCAGGCGGCCCGGATCGCCGGCGCGGCGCGGATCGTCGCGGTGGACGTCGCGGAGGGCAAGGAGCCGCTGGCCCGCGCGGCCGGCGCGACCGACTTCCTGCTCGCCTCCGAGCGCACGGCGCGTGAGGTGCGGGCGCTGACCGGCGGCCTCGGGGTGGACGCGGCGATCGAGTGCGCCGGGCGGGCCGAGAGCATCCGCGCCGCCTGGAGCGCCACCCGGCGCGGTGGTCGTGCGGTGGTCGTGGGGATCGGGGGCAAGGACCAGAAGGTCTCCTTCTCCGCGCTGGAACTCTTCATCACCGGTCGCACACTGAGCAGCTGCGTCTACGGCAACAG
>NZ_VKHT01000869.1 GCF_014141535.1 Streptomyces alkaliphilus
CCCCTCGACCCCCTGAAAGCGAGCCGAGACCATGATCCCGCCGCTGTCCTTTCCCGCCCGTGACACCGCCCGTGACACCGATCGCGGGACCGCAGGCGCCCCACCCGCGCCCCGCCGCCCGGCGGCGCGCCTGCGGGTGCTCATGTACCACTCCGTCGCACCCCTGGCCTCCCCGGAGGACGACCCCTACCGGGTCACCGTCACCCCCGAACGGTTGGACCGCCAGCTGGGCCTGCTGCGCCGCCGCGGCCTGCGCGGCGTCTCGGTCGGGGAACTCCTCGACGCGCACGCGGCGGGACGCTCCGCCGGCCTGGTCGGTCTCTCCTTCGACGACGGTTACGCCGACTTCGCCGAGCACGCCCTGCCGCTGCTGCGCCGCCATGGCTGCACCGCGTCCCTGTACGTGCTTCCCGGCCTCCTCGGCGCCGACAACGTCTGGGACCTCAGGGGGCCGCGCAAGCCGCTGCTGGACGCTGAGGGCGTGCGGGCCTGTGCCGGGGCCGGCGTGGAGATCGGCTCGCACGGCCTGCTCCACCGTGCCCTGCCCGACCTCGACGACCGGGAACTGCGCCGGGAGCTGTGGGAGAGCCGAGACCTGCTGCGCGCGACGACCGGCGTCGCCCCCGCGGGGCTCTGCTACCCGTACGGTGCCGTCGGTCCCCGGGAGTCGGCCGCCGTCCGCGCCGCCGGTTACCGCTACGCGTGCGCGATCGACCCCGGCCCTCTGACCGGCCGGTACGCGCTGCCCCGGGTGCACGTGGGGCAGCGGGACGGCGCGGCGCGCCTGACCCTCAAGGCCCTGCTGCACCCGATCCGGCGCCGCCCGGTGCCGCCTGCGGAGGCGGTCGGCACGGGGTTCCGGGCGTGACCGGCGCCCCGGGCGCCCCGGCCGGTCACCCCGCGCCCCCGCCGCGCGCCGAACCGGCACCGGACACCGACGCGGTGCGGGTGCTGCACGTCATCACCGGCCTCGACGTCGGCGGCGCCGAACGCCAACTGCGCGACCTGCTCCGACTCCTGCCGCCCGGTCAGGAGGTGGTCACGCTCACCGCCCCCGGTCCGGTGGCCCGGGAGATGATCGCCGACGGCGTGCCCGTGCACCACGTCCCGATGTCCGGCAACCGCGACGTGCGCGCCCTGCCCCGTCTGGTCCGGCTGATCCGCGCGGGCGGTTACGACGTCGTGCACACCCACCTGTACCGGGCGTGCCTGTACGGGCGGATCGCCGCCCGGATCGCCGGCGTGCGGGCCGTGGTGGCCACCGAGCACTCCCTGGGCGAGCGCCGGCTGGAGGAGCGCCGGCTCGGCCCGGGCGTGCGCGCCCTGTACCTGCTGGGGGAACGCCCCGGGACGGTCACCCTCGCCGTCTCCGGCGCGGTGGCCGACCGACTGGTGCGCTGGGGGGTGCCGCGCCGAAGGATCGCCGTGGTGCCCAACGGTGTGGACGCCGCGCGGCTGCGGGCCGACCCCGAAACGCGTGGCCGCCTCCGGGCCGGTTGGGGGGTACCGGAGGGAACCCCGCTGGTGGCGGGGTTGGGCCGGCTGGTGCCGGGCAAGCGGTTCGGGGTCCTGGTGGAGGCCCTGGCCCTCGTGTCGGCCGACGCCGGGCGCGCCGGGCCCGGCCGGGGACCGGCGCCGATGCTGGTGCTGGCGGGGGAGGGGCCCGAGCACGACCGCCTGCGCCGGTTGGCCGCCGACCTCGGCGTGGCGGACCGGGTGCTGCTGCCCGGCACCCTGCCGGCGGCGGACCTGCTCGCCGCCGCCGACGTGCTGGTCTCCCCGTCCCCGGCGGAGACCTTCGGGCTGGCGGTGATCGAGGCGGTGGCGGCGGGCCTGCCGGTGCTGTACGCGGACTGTCCGGCGATCACGGAGCTCCCGCCCGGCGCGGTACCGGGGGCGCGTCGGGTCGTCTCCCGCGCCCCGGAGTTGGCTCGGGCGCTGCGGGAGATCACGGCGGACGGCCCGCCGGCCCGGCTGCCGGTGCCCGAGGTGCTGCGCCCCGGAGGGCGGTACGACCCGGCCGGGGTGGCCCGGCGCCACCTGGACCTGTACCGGGTGCTCGCGACGGGCGCTTCGATCCGTCCGGGGCGGGCGTTGGCGCGACCGCGAGGGCGGATCGG
>NZ_VKHT01000087.1 GCF_014141535.1 Streptomyces alkaliphilus
GGACAGGCCCGCTGGACCAGCCGCTGGAAGACCGCACTGAACGCCTTCGACATCACCTTCGACGGCCGCCTCTCCACAGCCCGCCACTAACCAACCACCCCCGTTACACCGCTCGATTGACAGACTCCCCTCTGCAGGTCATAAAGCACGGTCGGGGTGGGCGAGCAGTGAGGACAGGGCGTGAGCACGGACTGCCGGGTCGGTGGCCAGGGCCGCATCGGCGAGGAGGTGGAGGCGCCAGTACAGGTCCAGGCGCTGCCGGTCGGCTGGGGTAACCCTGTGGGCGGGCAGGGCCTGCGGGGACGGCAGGCGTAGGCGTACGGCGAGACGGGCTCGGTCGGAGATCGGGTCGCCGAAGGCGGCGAGTTCCCAGTCCAGCAGGAACCGCAGACCGCCCGTGGTGCGGACGAGGTGCCCGGGCTGGAGGTCGTGGTGGAGCAGCCGTGGCTCGATGTCGAGGTTCACCCGGTCGAGGTCTCGGCGAAGGGCTGCAGCGACGGTGGCGAGATCGGGTGCTGTGGTGGTGTACAGATTCAGGCGGTCGTGGAGGTAGGCGCGCCAGGTGGGATGACGGGCCGCTCCGGCAAGACGCCCGAAGTGGGTTCCGCCGATGGCGTGGACTGCGGCAAGCGGGCCGGCGAGGTCATCCAGGAACTGATCAGCGGGGACGGGTTGTGCCTGGACCGCGCTCTGCGCGGTCCAGGCCGGCTGCCCCTTCACGTCGGCGTCGAGCAGGCGGGGACCGGGGGCGCGGTGGTGGGTGAGGAGCGCGAGGGCGGCAGCCTCGTTGGCGGCGCGGGCCGGGTCGCTGTAGTGCTTGAGGACATACGCCTCGCGTCCGCCGATGTACCAGACGCGGTTGACCTGGCCGGTGGTGATTTCGGTGGCGCCGTCGGGGACGCGACCGTCGATCCCGGCCACGGTGTCAGGCGAGATCGCCGAGGTAGCGGGTGGGGGACTCGCCGTGGGCGAGGTCGGCGATCAGGGGGCGCAGACCGTGGGGCAGCAGGTTGAGGCCGGGCACCTTCTCCAGCTCCACCCATTCCAGGCCGGTCTGCACGTCGTCTTCGGCGTGACCGCCGAGCTTGTCCGGATCGCCCTCGGGTCGGCACAGGAAGATCGCTTCGACCCGGTGGTCTTCCGGGGCGCCGCCGTGGTTGGCGCCGATGTACTCGCGCAGCCACAGCAGCCGCTCGGGTGTCACGTCCAGGCCGGTCTCCTCGCGGACCTCGCGGCGGACCGTGACGCCGAGGGTCTCGCCGGGGTGCTGGCCGCCGCCGGGCAGAAAGTAGCAGTCCTGGCCCTCCCAATGGGCGCGCTGGAGCAGGACACGGCCATCGTTCAGGACGACGGCCTTGGCCGCGTTGCGGACGGTCGCGATAACGGGTTCAGCCACAGGAAGCTCCCACGTGTGATCGAGCGTTTGGTGTTCAGCGTTCAGTCTTACCGAAGCCGAGGCGGCGGCCGGTGGTCTTGGCCCAGATCAGCCGCCAGGGCCCGGCCAGCCGGACGAAGGGCTGGAGAGGGCTGGCCGCCACCAGTGTGATCGGCCGCGCCGCGGCAGAGCACGGTGGCGACCCGATGGTGGCGGGTGGGGTGACGCGGCGGTGCAGCACCGGTGCCAGGGTGAGCAGCCGGGCGGTGGTGACGGGACCGTGCAGCAGAACAGCGACGACGGCGAGCCCGGCCCACAGGGGACCGGCCCACCATGCGCCGGCCACGACGACGGCCAGCAGCGGGGCGCCGAGGAGCCAGGCGGATTGGTCAGCCCACTCCCGCAGTATCAAGGCGTACCTGGCCGGGCGGGAAAGGCCGCCGGGCAGGTGGGCGATGGCTCGAGCATGGCGGTCGGGGCGGGCGGAGGCGGTGAACGCGAGCGCGTGGAGGTTGGTGACTCCGGTGGTGTCGGTGTAGGGCTCGTCCAGAACCAGGGCGGCGGACGGGGCGAGGTCGGCGCCGAGGAGGGAGAGGCGGTGTCCGGTGCCGAGGTCTTCCATCGGTTCGGGGAAGCCGCTGAGCCGGCGCAGGGCGGGGAGGTGGACTGCCATGCCGCAACCGACGGCGTAGACCATCGGCCGCAGCCACATCCGGGCCGGTTCCGGGACCCGGGAGCGGGTGAGCCACTGGTGGAGGCGTACGCGGGCGAGCTCGATGCCGAGGGAACGGCGCAGCTGGTAGATCCACTCCCCGGTCAGCAACAGGCCGGCAAGGCCGCGCGGGAAGGGACGACGGGCCAGCAGCGGGAGCCGCTGTTGCTGGATCAGTGCCGGCATCCGGCCGGTAGACGAATGGTGTTCGGCGACGGCGTCGGCGAAGGCGATCAGGGTGGCCCGGTCGGGGACGGCGTCGGCGTCGTAGACCAGGACGAAGGTGTCGCGGGCGTGGGCGTCCTCGCGCCAGCCGAGCGGCCCGAGTACGTCGGGCAGGCGGTCGAGGGCGAAGTTGAGCTGTCCGGGCTTCCGGCCGCCGACATCCGGCTGGTGCAGATGCACCAGCGGCAGCCCTTCCGGGCGGCCGGCGGTCAGGGTGGTCACGATGTCGGCGGTGCTCGGCTCGGCGTCGAACAGCTTGGTCAGCACCACCAGACGTTCGCTGCGCGGGGCGGCCTTCACGGTCTCGGCAACGGGCCGGCAGCGCGAGGCGGGGAACAGGCCCCGCAGCTCGGCTGCGGTCAGCGTGGGCAGCGCGGCGAGCTCCGGCAGGCGCCTGCGGTGCCGGGCGTGGGCCGTGTGCTCGCGTTCGGTGGTGATGGCCACGACAGCCGCGCGGCCGGCGGGGTAGTCGAGTCCGGTGAACGCCGCGATCGACTCGGCGGCAACAGTCTGTTCACGGAGCATGGGCAGCAGCACCACCAGCCACGGCGCCTGTCCGTCCCTGTCGGCTGGGCGGTGCGCGGGGGCGGGGGCGGCCAGCAGCCACCGCGCGCTGGCCTCGACCGCGACGGCGGCCCATAGCGCGCGGGCCAGCAGCCCGGTCACGAGAACCGGCACCACGATGTCCAACCACACCTCGATGGCACTCACGCTTCCCCCAGCAGTCGGTAGACGGCGCGCACGTCGTCAGCGACCCGCGGCCAGGCGAAGGACTCGGCCCGCGCGCGGGCGGCGGCACGCCGTACGGTGTGCTCGGCGGTGCCCGACTCGGCGAGAAGCTTGTCGGCGGCATCGGCGGTAGCCGCAGCGTCGCCGGGAGGGACGAGGACCGCGGCCGGGCGCTCGCCGACGTAGTGCCGGATGCCGCCGATGTCCGTGACGACGGCCGGAGTTCCACAGGCGAAGGCTTCCAGCAGGGCGTTGTTGGCGCTCGCCCCGGTCAGGGGCAACAGCAGGAACGCCGCCCGCCGGTAGAGGGCGATCAGCTCCTGTTCGCTGATCCCTTCCAGGATGCGGGCAGCCGGGTGCCATGGACGCGAGGCGGTCTGCCGGGTGACGACGGTCAGCTCGATGCCCTGGCCGTGGCGGCGGTACAGGAGATCATGCACGGCGTCGAGAGTGTGGAAGTCGCGCAGCCACCAGCCGACGGTCAGCACCAGCGGCCGACCGAGCCGCGACGGTGAGTCGGCGGGGGAGAAGGCGGCGGTGTCGATGCCGTGCGGCACCAGGTGCACTCGCTCCGGCGGGAGCAGGTCGCAGAAGAACGCCTGCTGATGGGGATCGAGGACGATGACCTGCTCGGCCCGCGGAGCCAGATGCCGCCACGCCTTGATCGGCAACAGTTGGGCGAGCTGGTCGGGCGGCTGGTGGTAGGTGACGGCCGTCGGGCCGGTTCGATGGCCGGAGAACCAGAACTGCTCGTCCCCATACAGGACGTGCGCCGGCCGGCGGGAGGCGAGGACACGCAGGTCGGTGGCGAAGTGCTCGGCCGGGTAGAACGGCAGCGGGCAGCGGGGGCCGAATACGCGGTGGGCGGCGGTGAAGGCCCATCGCGCACTCGGGTGGCGGGGCGGGGTGATGCGGCGCACTTCGGGCAGGTAGTCCAGGAGGCGGTCGTAGCCGCCGTGGGTGGTGTGCCAGGGCACGCGGACGACGGAGGCGATCACGCACGTCCCCTTCCCTGGGCGGGCAGCAGGCCGAGTCGGCGCAGTTGCGGAGCGATGGCGGCGGGACGGTCCAGGCGCACCACCGTCAGGTCGGGCGTGTGGTCGGGGTGGAGGCGGGCGGTCCAGCGTCGGCGGTGCCGGTGGTGGTGCATCGGTCCCCAGCGCAGGATGGAGTCCGCAGCCAGCAGGTGGCGGTAGGACTCCCGGTTTCCGGCGAACAGTTCCTCGCCGGTGGCGGCCCGGCGCAGCGAGCGGTTGACCAGACGGGGCAGGCACACGCGCAGCGGCAGATCGAGCCACACGACCAGCTCGGCGCGGTCCAGGAGCATCTCGGCGACCTCGCCGCCGTAGTTGCCATCCGCGATCCATGCCGGTCCGGCGAGGCGGTCGCGGACGCCCTTGTGGAAGACGGGGGTCTTCAGGGGTGTCCAGTTCGGTCCCCAGAACAGCTCGTCGAGGTCGATGCGGGGCAGGCCGGTGTGGGCGGAGATCGCTGCGGCCAGCGTCGACTTGCCGGAGGCGACTGGTCCGACCAGGGCTATGCGGCGGGGAGTCACGTAAGCCTCCCCGTTACCGTGGCGGCCATCTTCTCCAGGAGGCCGGGGCTGTGCACGCCGGCCGTGACCCTGAGGACGGGCACAGTGGCGGCGAGGCTGTCGATGAGGACGGCCGCTTGGCCGGCCAGGTCGTCCACGGGCCGGGTCCGGACGGCGAACCATGGCTCGAGCCAGTCCTCGTCGTACGGGGTGCAGCACACGGCGGCAAGGAGGGTGCGGGCCCGCGCGGCATCGAGGGTGCGGCTACTCAAGGGCTGGTCATCGTCACGGAGGCGGGGTACGACAACGAGCCGTAGGGGCGCTGTCTCCCGCACGCGACAGGAGAAGGCCCGGGCGAACTCGCGTGGAGTCAGAGCTGCTTTGCGGCCGCTCCCGAAGGCTACGGGGACGGTGTGCGGGATCGGCAGGTCCGCGCGCGGGGCCAGTGCGGACAGGGTGCCCCCGCCGATCCGAACTGAGATCGGCACCCCGGTCACCATCCCCGCGTCGGCGGTCACCAGGGCGCGGTCGGAGGCGATCAGGTCGGCCCCGTGGTGGGCGGCCAGCGCGGTCAGCACGGTGGTCTTGCCCGCCCGGGAGGGAGCGGCGATGAGCACGCCGCGGTCGTCGAGGGCGGCAGCCGCAGCGTGGAAGGAGGTCCAGCCACGGCTTTCGGAGCACCGCAGGACGATCTCGCGGACGACGCGCATCAGGTACCGCTCGCCGCGCTCGGCCCCGGGTTTCAGCAGCACCGTCTGCCGGCCCGACGCGTCCCGGGCGTAGAGGTGGTCGAGGGGTAAGTGTGTGTCGGGGGCAGGCCACCACCATGTGACGTCATCGATCCGGCAGCGGCGGTACGGCTCCCCGCGGAAGGGCACCACGGTCAGTGAAGCGGCGGCCGCGACGCGGGCCATGCCGTCCTCGAAGAGGGCTGCGTCCCGGCGGACCCGGACCGCCGTCTCCTCCCCGCACGGTGGGACGAGCCGGTGCCCGGGAACGAAGGCCCGAAGGTACCGCGCTTGAACGGCGTCGAAGGCGGCGTCGGTGACGAGGTGGAAGCGGTGTCCGGCAAACAGCGCCGTGGCCGTCTTCGTGCCGGTCATGACCGGCACTCCATCCGGGCTGCGGAGACGGAGGGAACCAAGGGTGCGGCGGCGAGGAGTTCCTCGCGTGTTCCGTTCACCAGGCGACGGGCGATGTCGATGCCCATCTTGACCGCGTGGTCCATGTTCCCGATCTCGTAGCGCCAGGTCCCGAACCGGCCCCGGGGGTAGATGCCGCGCTCTTCCATCCAGGGCATCACCGGCGCCAAGGCCTCGTCGCGCCCCAGGGTGGGTACCGGATAGGCGTACGGAATCACCTCGACATGGGCGGTGGCGAGCGGTGCCTGCTCCGGCACCAGACCCTGACGGCGAAGTGCCCGGTCGCACGAGTGGACCAGAGCATCCCGGTCAAGGTCCTGGCCGGCGGTGATGGAGGTCTCGGTCATCCAGGCGCTGTAGGCGTCCACCGCGGCGCCGGGGACGTTGGCGGGCGCGTACTTGCCGAAGTTCGTGGCCCGGTAGAAGGGCACATCGGGTTGCGGGAAGTACAGCCAGGACCGGGCGTCGGTGGTCGGTGTCCGGTAGCCCAGGCCGACCATGGCCACGGTGGTGTGCCGCAGGCTCCCCGCAGCGGTCCGGAGCGGGGCCGGGCAGGTGGAGGTCATGGCGACAAGCTGGTCCAGCGGTCCGGTGGCCACCAGGCGGTCGTAGCCGATCTCCTCGCCACCGTCGAGGGTGACGGCGCGAGCCGCCGGATCGACGGCAACCGCCCGGGCCCGGGTCCGCAGGCGACCGGTGTCGATGCGGGCGGCGAGCCGGCGCCAAATCTCGCCGGTGCCGCCGCACGCGGGGAAGGCGAAGGTGGCGTTCGGGCCCCACCGGTGCGCGGGTGCCGCGGTGCCGAGGAACGCGGCGAGGATCTCTTCGACATCGACAGGTGCCACCCGCTCGGCCACCCATGCCGAGCCCATGTCTTCCAGCGGCGTCGCCCAGACCTTGGTGTTGTACGGGGCGAAGAAGCGGTCCACCAGGGCCCGGCCGTACACCGTGACCAGCCAGGTCGCGAAGTCCGCCGGAGCTGCGTAGTCCCGGTGGGCGGCGGGGCGTGTGGTGAGGAGGTCGCGTAGGCAGGCCGTGGCGTCCTCCGGTGGGAGGTGATGGAGGTGCTGCTGGAAGGGGTAGGGCGTCCATCCCTCGCGGTAGCGGATGTAGGAGGAACGGTCGTGGTGCAGCAGTTCCTTGTCGGCGAAGAGTTCAGTCAGCAGCCGGTCGAATTCGCCGAAGTGGGAGAAGACCACGTGGCCGCCCAGGTCCCAGGTGAAGCCGGCCTCGTCGACCACGGAGGAGGCGAGCCCACCCGGCGCGGAGGCAGCTTCCAGCAGCAGGAAGTCATGGTGACCGAGGCGAGTCAGTTCGTCGGCGCAGGCCAGACCGCATGGGCCGGCCCCGAGTATGACGATCCGGCCGCTGTCCGGTGTGTGCGTGGGGCAGGGCATGGTGCACTCCTTCGATCGGCAGACAACGTGGACACGCCCAGCCCACGGGCTGGGCGGCGTTGTGGCGGCGCGATTCAGCTCAGGCGTGCGGCAGGCAGCAGGGCCGCTGCCCGCCGTGGGGCGAACGTTCAGGTAGGCGGGGAACGGGGCGAGGGCGACGGTGCGCGACCCTTCGCCCACGCGGTCGAGCGCATCCGCGTCGCGGCCCTGTCGGTGAAGGACACGCTCACACGGATCACCAAGTTGGGAGAAGGGCACCGCAAGTGAGCGAACAGAAGGCGGAGCTGTACGAGCACGACCTCTCCGTCGCCCGCTGGCGCAAGGCGGAGGAAAGCGGTCCTGAGCACAACCGCGTCGAGATCAACGACCTCCCCGGGGGTGGCACAGCCGTCCGCGACTCGAAGAACCCCCACCTGCAGCCGCTGCGGTACACGGCCACCGAGTGGAGCATGTTCCGGAGGGCCATGATGAGTGGAGAACTCTGATCGGTGAAGAGGGCGGTGGTGTTCCCCCGAGCGAACCGGGGGAGGACCACCGCCCGCAGCATCTCACCCCCCACTGACACCCCATCAGCGGCAGTGGTGTCCTTCGACTTGCGGGCGGTAGGTGATCTTGGTGACAGCTATCGCTGTCATGTATCAACGAGAGGCGTCAGTCGCATGGTCCCGTCGGGGGTGCTACGCCCGCGGGGGCCAGGAGGCGGTGACCCCTTCAGGTGCGGGGTCGAGGGCTCATCGCGTGGACGGAGGTGGGTCCGGAGGACTTCCAGGGCGGTGCGCAGGATGAGCGGTTCACTCAGGCAGGGTTCGTCGGACAGGACGGGCACCTTCAGCCAACGCAGACCACCGGGGCCCCGGTGGGTGTGGTGTCGCGGTGGGACGGTGACGAAGCTCCCGGCGCCGCAGTAACGGACGAGGTCGGGCCACGGCTCGGCGTCGTCCCGGGCGGGAGGAACGAAGAAATACACCTGGTCGTGGTGGGCGAGCACGGCGCCCACCCGGCGTCCGAGGCCGAAGGCCTCCAGGCGACTGATCACTGCCCGGGCGTGGTGCTCCGCCACGCGTACGGCGTCGAACGTGTTGCCGCAGGCCAGGGCCGCGGGGCCGGCGGCGGGCCAGGGAATGGGGTGTCTCATCGGGGCCTCACGGTGGGATCGAGGATGACGGGCAGCTCCTGGTGGCTGTTGGCTATGAAGGACTGCTGGGGCCGAAGCTCCGTTCGGGGCACGGCCAGGCGCATGTGGGGGAAACGCGCGAAGAGGGAGCGCAGCGCGATGTCGGCCTCCATGCGTGCCAGCGGTGCGCCGAGGCAGTAGTGGACGCCGTGCCCGAAGGCGAGGTGCTCCTTGTCGGCGCGTGTCGGGTCGAAGTCGTCGGCTGTGGCCCCGTGGAGAGCCGGGTCGCGGCCGGCCGCGCCGAAGGCGAGAAGGATCGCCTCCCCCCCGGCGGATGAGCACGCCGTCGCCGAGGTCGATGTCCTCCACGGCGTAACGCAGCGGCATGTGCATGATGGGGCTCTGCCGGCGCAGGGTCTCCTCGATGACGTCTTCCCGGGTGATCGTTCCGTCGGCGAGCGCGGCGCGGTGGTCGGGGTGTGTGAGGAGAGCGAGAGTCGCCTCGGTGATGAGGTTGACGGCCGTCTCGGACCCGGCACCGATCATCAGGATGAGAATGGAGATCAACTGCTCTTCGTCGAGCTGGTCGCTGCCGTCGCGGGCGGCGATGAGGTCGCTGGTCATGTCCGGGCCCGGGCGGGCCCTCTTGGTGGTGACGAGCGCGCTCATGCAGGTGAGGAGGTCGGTGAAGTCGGCCGCGGCCTGTTCGGGTGTCGCGGCGGTGTCGAGGGCCGCGTCAATGACACGACGGGTCTCGGGACGCATGTCCTCCGGGACGCCGAACAGGTCGCAGATCACCTCGGTGGGGATGGGATGGGCGAAGTGGGCCCGCAGGTCGACGGGCAGGCCCGACTCGGCGGCGGTGACCAGGTGGTCCATGAGGGCGGCGACGATCGCTTCGACCTTGGGGCGCATCTCGCGGGTGCGGTGTGGGGTGAACGCGACGGAGATGAGTTTGCGCAGCCGGCGGTGTTCGGCGCCGTAGGAGGTGAAGGCGCTGGTCACGCGGACCCAGACGTTCAGAGGCCAGTCCCGGGGGACATCGGCGAGCGCGGGCCAGTGACAGCGCGGGTCGCGGGAGACGCGCCGGTCGACGGTGAGCTGTTTGATGAGGTCGTGGTGGGTCACCGACCACGCCTGAACGCCACCGGGAAGTTCCACCGGCGTCGCCGGCCCCCGGGTGCGGAGGTGCGCGGCTTCCGCCTGTCGGTCGGCACCGGTGGGGTCGAGGACGGGGACGCGGGGTTCGGTTTCCATGTCGGGCCTCCATCTGCGGTGGGTGGGTGTGCGGGGG
>NZ_VKHT01000870.1 GCF_014141535.1 Streptomyces alkaliphilus
GCCCCCCACCCGGGACGGTGGTCTCCGCCGGGGTGGGCACCCCGAGTCGGCGGACGAGGGGGAGGAGCGGCGTGAACCGGATGGTGGGGGTGTGGAGGGAGGGGCGCCTGTTCATCCGGGACGCCCTCCACCTCGTGTCGACCGACACGTCGATCGCCGTCGTGTCGGACCCCGGGGCCGCCGGTGGGCTGCGGCTCGGCGACACCTTCGACCTCGACGCCGAAGCGGCGGCGGACCCGGAATGGTTCACCGCGGCCATCCACAGGGGAACGATGACGAAAGCCACATGTGCCTCTTCGACGTGGGGTGGTGGGCCGGGGAGCCCTCGGATCCCAACCGGTGACCTCGACCACCGGCAGGGGTCATCGGCACATGCGACTCCCTTTGTCCACATGCCACTTCGGCACCGCCCATCACTCCTGATCGGGCGGGGCCGGCGTCGGGGCGGAGTGCCGGCCGATCCTCGTCCATCGACCCGTGCGGATCCGGTTCATTCGCCACGCCGTCGGGAAGTGTTCGGGGGAACCGGAGCGGTCGTCGGCATCGACACGATCGAGCACCGCGCGGCACGCTCCGATGCTCGTGGGGACGGCGTTCCACGAGAACGACCTCCCGGGGCCCCTCCGTCATGAACAGCGACGCCGAACTCCGGCGGTTCTCCGACGTTCACCGGCGAACCGGTGGAACCGCGCACCGGCACCCGGCACCGACGCCGGTCTCTCCGGTCGTCCCGCCCCCGGCCCACCCGGGGGCGGTGCCCGGTACCCCGCCGGGGGCCGTTACGGTATCGAGTCCCGCGCCGGCGGGCCGGGGCGAACCGGCCGGACGTTTTCGGCGTGTCACCCGTAGCGACCCCCGACGACGCGGGAAACGGACGACGTGGTGGGCCGCCCGGGAGGGGAGCCCGTGGCGGCGACGCGGGGGCACGGGGCACGGAAAACGCAACAGGGGGGAGCGTGCCGGATGGACGACCACACGAGGACCGCACGGGTACCACCGGACCGGGATCGGGAAGTGGCGGGCCGTTACCGCCTGCTGTCCCCCCTGGGCCGGGGTGGCATGGGGACGGTGTGGCGGGCCCTGGACGAGAACCTCCAACGGGAGGTCGCCGTCAAGGAGGTGCGGACCCCGGCCGGGCTGTCCACCGCGGACATCGAGAAGATGTACACGCGGTTGGAGCGCGAGGCGTGGGCCGCCGCCCGCATACCCCACCGCAACGTGGTGATGGTTCACGACGTCGTCACCGACGACGGCCGTCCCTGGATCGTCATGGAGCTGGTGCGCGGGCGCTCCCTCGCCGATCTGCTGCGCGAGGAGGGGCCGTTGGCTCCCGGGCGGGCCGCGGTGATCGGCGCCGAGGTGCTCGCCGCCCTGCGCGCCGCGCACGGCGTCGGGGTGCTGCACCGGGACGTGAAGCCCGCCAATGTGTTGGTGGCCGAGGACGGCAGGGTGGTCCTCACCGACTTCGGCATCGCCACGGTCGAGGGCGAGACCCCGCTCACCATGACCGGAGAGCTCGTCGGCTCGCCCGAGTACCTTCCGCCCGAGCGTGCCCTGGGCCGCACGCCGGGCCCGGAGTCCGACCTGTGGTCGCTCGGTGTGCTCCTCCACGCGTGCGTGGAGGGCGTCTCCCCCTTCCGTCGGGGCACCCCACTCGCCACCCTGCGCGCGATCGTGGACGAGGAACCGCCGCCGACGCCCCGCGGCGGCCCCCTCGTGCCGGTCATCGAGGGGTTGCTGCGCAAGGACCCCGCCGAGCGGATGACCGCCGATGGGGCAGAGCGACTCCTGCGGGGGATCGCCGCCGGCGACACACCGGATGACGGTGCCGCGACGGGCGCGGCGACCGTGACCGACGCCGTGACGGATGCCGGGACATCGACCGACGCGGTGACGGTGGCCGGGACCGTGGCACCGACCGCGACCGGGTGGGGAGTGCCCACCGCGACGGGGTCGGACGCACCGACCACCACGGGACCCGTGACCGGCACAGGGCCCGACGCCCCGGGACCGACCACGACCACGACCGTCCCCGCCTCGGAGGTGCACCCGCACGCCGGGAGCGGGAACGTGTCTCCGGTCCCGACCGGCCCGTACCCCGCCGACACCCCGGC
>NZ_VKHT01000871.1 GCF_014141535.1 Streptomyces alkaliphilus
AGACAGAGTACGAGGTGGTGGGCTGTCTGGCCCACGGCGGACAGGGGTGGATCTACCTGGCCGTCGATCACCCCGTCTCCCGCCGCTGGGTGGTGCTCAAGGGGTTGCGGGACACCGAGGACGAGGACGCGCTGACCTCAGCCATCGCCGAGCGGCGGTTCCTGGCCGAGATCGAGCACCCGGGCATCGTGCGCATCCACAACTTCGTGGAACACCCCGACCCGCGCACCGGTGACCCGGACGGCTACATCGTCATGGAGTACGCCGGCGGGCGCTCCCTGCGCGAGATCGCCGATGCCCGGCGCGGAGCCGGGAAGCCCCGACCGCTCCCCCTGGAACAGGTGTGCGCCTTCGGGATCGAGGCGCTGGACGCCCTGGGCCACCTGCACGGCCGCGGCCTGCTGTACTGCGACTTCAAGCCGGCCAACGTCATCCGGACCGGGGACCGACTCAAGCTGATCGACCTGGGGGCGGTCCGGCGGATCGACGACACCACCGGCACCCTGTACGGCACCCCCGGCTACCAGGCCCCGGAGGTGCCCGAACGGGGTGTCTCGGTGGCCTCGGACCTGCACACCGTGGCCGTCACCCTGGCCGAGCTGGGGCTGGGCATCCCCGTCCGGGCCGGGCTGCCGGAGGACGACCCGCTCTTCGCGCCGGGCACGGAGGTGCCCCGCACCCACGCCTCCTTCCACCGACTGGTGACGCGCGGCACCGATCCGGACCCGGCACTGCGGTTCGGATCGGCGGCGGGCATGGCCGAACAGTTGACCGGGGTGTTGCGGGAGGTGGTGGCACTGACCACCGGCGTGCCGCGTCCGGCGGTCTCCACCCTGTTCGGGCCGGAGGTGCAGGTGGTGGACACGACCGTGGTTCCCCCGCCGGGGGGATCGGGGGCGGAGGCGGTCTCGGCGTTGGGCGCCCGCCGCGAGTCCCCGCGCCGCCGACTCCGGCTCCCCGGCCGGCGTCCGCCCCACGGGGCACCGAGCCCCCTCACCGGCACGGAGCCCGACGGGCGCATGGGGCGCGCGCCGGAGACCGTCACCCCCGACCTGCGGGAGAGCGCGCTCGCCCTGCCGGTCCCCCGCCTCGATCCGGAGGACGCCTGCGCCGGTTTCCTCACCGGTCTGCCGGCGGCCGGCGCCTCCGACACCCTCACCGCCCTGCGGGCGGCCCCCACCGACTCGATCGAGCTGCGACTGCGCAGGGTCCGCGCCCTGTTGGAGCTGCCCCTGGAGCGCCCGGGCGACCCCGACCTCCGGGCCGGTTCCGACGCCCGGGCGGCGGAACTGCTCGCCGCGGCGGAGGACCACGCGCCGGGCGACCACCGGGTGGTCTGGTACCGGGGGGTGGCGGCGCTGTGCGCGCACGACCCGGCGACGGCGGCCCGCTGCTTCGGCGCCGTCCGCGACGCCTTTCCCGGTGAGCCGGCGCCCGGCCTGGCGCTGGGGGTCTGTGCGGAGGCGCTGGGCTGCGCCGGGGACGCCGAGGAGTGGTACTCCGTGGTGTGGGCCACCGACCCCGGCCACCACGGAGCCGGGTTCGGCCTGGCCCGGGTGCGGCTCGCGGCCGGTGACCGCGGGGGAGCGGTGGAGGTGCTGGAGTCCGTCCCCGAGACATCGGTGCACCGGAACGCCGCCCGGGTGGCGGCGGTGCGCGCCCGATTGCGCGATCGCGACCCCCGCGAACCGCTCCTCCCCGAGGTGCTGACCTGTGGATCACGGGTGACCGAACTGCGCCGCAACGGCGTGGAACCGGCACTCGTGGAACGGCTGTCCTGTGAAGTGCTGGGGGTGGCGCTGGACTGGTGGTTGGCCGGTCGGGCCGGGGCCCCGGAACCTGCGTCGGAGGGGGCACATACCGTGCTGGGACACTCGTTGGACGAAACGGGGCTCCGGTCGGGTCTGGAACGCTCGTACCGGGTGCTGGCCCGCCTCGCCGCGGGCCCCCACGAACGGATCGAACTGGTGGAGACGGCCAACCGTCTCCGCCCGAGGACATGGGTGTGACGATGCCGCAGCTCGATCAAGTCTCCGGCTGCCCCGGCTGCGGGGAGCCACCGGCGGACACCGGCCGCCGGTGCGGCGTGTGCGGTGCCGAGTTGCGCCGGG
>NZ_VKHT01000872.1 GCF_014141535.1 Streptomyces alkaliphilus
GTTCGGACGACGATGGCCGGGGGGCGAGGAACGGACGGACGGGGCCGGGCGGTGTGCGGCGCACCGGGGCGAGTGCCGCACAGCAGGCGACCAGCAACATCCCGCCGAACAGGAAGAGATAGCTTCCCGCGCCGGCCGCGAAGACGAAGTCGCCGCGCGGCCGGGTGAGGGTGAGCAGGAGCACGGTCAGTCCCCAGCCGGCGGCCGGCAGCGCCGCGCCGGCCCGGGTGCCGACCAGCACCGCGCCACCCCAACAGGCCCCCGCGCCCGCCGCGAGGGCGAGGAGCAGACCGAGCGGTGAGGCGGCGCCCTGGACGACGGAGCCGGCCGCGCCCACCATCGCGCCGAGCAGGAACAGTCCGGCGTACCCGAGGAGACGGAGAGCGGTCACGGGGTCGCTCCCGGGGTCACGGCGGGGCCGGCCGACGGGGCGGAGGGTTCGTCCGGTTCCGGACCGGCGCACGGGTCCTTGGCGCCGGGTGGTGGCGGTGAGCCGGCGCCGAGCCGGAACCATTCCGTGGTCCACAGGGGTTGGACCAGCCCGTTGGAGAGGGCGAAGACCGGACCCACCCCCTCGACCTCCTCCTCCCCCACGTCGATCTGGGTGGCGTGGGCGCGCATCGCGGCCCTCTTCGCGGCGATCTCGCGGGGGCCGCCGACGACGGTGACCACGACCTGCTCGTCGTCGACCACCCCGGGGATCGCGTCGAGGTCGGCGACGCCGGCGAACCGGCCGGGTCCGGCGGCTCGCAGGGCCCCCAGGGCCCTCTCGGCGGCGGAGCGCGGCACGCAGGTCCACAGGATCCGGGGGACCCGGTGGGCGGCGGGACCGGGTTCGGCGGCCAGTTCGACGGCACGCGTGGCGATGCGGTGGGCCCGGATGTGGTCGGGGTGGCCGTACCCGCCGTTCGGGTCATAGGTGAGCAGGACCGCGGGGCGGGTCTCGCGGATGACTGCGGCCAGGGCCCCGGCGGCCTCGTCGTCGTCGGAACGCCACAGCGAGTCGGGCCGGTCGTTCTGCGGGGCGCCCATCATCCCGGAGTCGCGCCAGCGACCGGGACCGCCGAGGAAGCGGTGATCGGTGACGCCGAGTTCGGCCATGGCGGCGGCCAACTCCCCGATCCGGTGCGGGCCCAGGCGGTTCTCGCGGTCGGGAGCCAGGTGGGCGAGATCCGGGGGGATGACCTCGCCCTCCTCACCGAGGGTGCAGGTGACGAGGGTCACCCGCCGACCGGCGGCCACGGCGGCGGCCATGGTGACGCCGTTGGTGATGGTCTCGTCATCGGGGTGCGCGTGGACCAGGAGCACCCCGGGGGCACCGGTGTTCATGGGATGAGCCTATGCCCACCGGGCGGGCCGGGCCGGGCCGCCCGGTGGGGTACGGCCCGGCGCTCCCCGGATCAGAAGTTCAGGTTGTTGATCATGCCCGCGACGCTGCTGGTGAGTTCGTTGATGGTCGGCGCCAGGTTGGAGCTGGCCAGGTAGAAGCCGAGGATGATGCAGACCACGGCGTGCAGCGCCTTGAGCCCCTGCTTCTTGATCAGCAGGAAGACGACGATACCCAGCAGGAGCACCGCGGATACGGAGAGGGCCACGGCGAGTACCTCCACGAGCGATCGGGGGGAGCGGGGGTCGGGTCCGCGCCGGTTGGCCGACGGATGTCGGAGCCCCGGACGGGAGCGGGAGAGCACAGGGGTTCTACCCACTCATCGCACGTGATCATAACGATCCGTGAGACGTCACGGGTCGGTGCACGGAAGCAAGTCGGGGGCGCACACCGCCGAAGGACTTGCGCGGAGCGATCACCCGGGCCCGGGTTTCGTCGGATTCACGCCGGCTCAACCCCTCCGCCGGTCATATCCGGCGCATACCCCCTCGCGGCATACATCAGCCCATCACCCCCGTACCACACCCCGTTCACCCGATCCCCGGAATATACCCCCGTACCGGGCGTACCGGGGTTTTACACGGCGGCAACGACGCGGACCCGGTACCGATATGCGGACACCCCACGCTGGGGTGTGTACGGCCGTGCGGGTGCCGTGGACAGGGACGGGGTGGACCTCCGGTTCGCCCCGTTCCCGTTCCCCGCCCGTTCTCCCG
>NZ_VKHT01000873.1 GCF_014141535.1 Streptomyces alkaliphilus
GGCAGAGGGAGGTCGCTGACGCGCGACACCGAGGAGGGCCCCGCCGACGGATGTCGGCGGGGCCCTCCTTCGTTGTGCCCCGGGGCCGCGGGAGTACGGCCCTCGGACCCCTTCGCGGGACGCCCGTACCCCCAACCGGGTGATCGCGTGCCCCGGCGGGACCAAATCTGCTTTTGTCGCGGTAGACATCGCGCGTCGCTCCGGTTAGGGTTTTTTTCGTGGAGATGGTCGAACCCCACGGGAGGCGGTCGACCGGGCCCGCGGGACGCACCCGCGCCTCGCCCGGCGGTGCCCCTGGGGGACTCGGCTCCCATCGACTCGAAGAAATGGAGGAGTGAACGCCATCGGAACCGCCCGGCCCGAGAATCCCTCGGCTCGGGTACCGCAGGACCGGGGATGGGAAGGTGATCGCGCATCGAGTGGCGAGAGTCCCCGTCCACCCGCCCGTCGATCGGCCGGGTGACGGAAACGCAAGGTCGGCAGAGCGGTAGAGCCGACAGATGGTGTTGAATTTCCTTCGGGGCCCCGGTGCCGTACGGCGCGGGGCCCCTCGACACGTGCCACGTCTGAGGTGAGATGACAGCAGAGACCCCGCTCGACGACCGGTTGGACGACGACGACTACCCCGCGTACACGATGGGCCGGGCCGCCGAGATGCTCGGCACCACCCCCGGCTTCCTGCGCGCCATCGGGGAGGCCCGTCTGATCACGCCCCTTCGTTCGCAGGGCGGGCACCGTCGTTACTCCCGCTATCAGCTGAGGATCGCCGCCCGGGCCCGTGAGCTGGTGGATCGGGGCACGCCCATCGAGGCGGCGTGCCGCATCATCATCCTGGAGGACCAGCTCGAGGAGGCCCGGCGTATCAACGAGGAGTACCGGAGCGCCGCGCGGGGGTCCGCCGGGGCCGGCCCCGCCTGATCGGGGAGCCCCTCCTGCCGGGCCCCGCGCGCCGCGGGGAGGACGGGAGCCGGCGACGGGCGGAAAACGACGCCGTCCCGACGGGCCGGAGCCCGCCGGGACGACGGTGGAGCGAGCCGGGATGAGCCGGGACGACGGTTCGGCGGGACTCAGCAGGAGAGGTTGCCGCCCGGGGTGGTGCCGAGGATCTCGGTGAACCGCTGGAAGGTGCTGATCCGGCTCTGCACCTGGCCGGGGTTCCCGCCGTTGCACTCGATGCTGCCGTTGATGCTGCGGATCGACTCACCGAAGCCCGCGCCGCTGACGATGGCCTGGTGGCCGCTCATGTGGCCCGCGCCGGACTGGGTGTTCCAGAACCACAGGGCGGTGCGCCAGGAGATGGCCGCGTCGGTCTCCACCAGGCGGGGGTTGTTGAGCAGGTCGATGCCGAGGGCGTCACCGGCGGCCTTGTAGTTGAAGTTCCAGCTCAGCTGGATCGGACCCTTGCCGTAGTAGGCGTCCTGGCCGGCGGGGCAGCCGTAGGGCTGACTCCAGTCGCAGTAGTGGGGGTAGTTGGCGGTGTTCTGCTCCACGATGTGGACCAGGCCGCCGGTCTCGTGGCTGACGTTGGCCAGGAAGGCGGCGGCCTCGCGGCGCTGCACCTCGGTGCTGCCGGTGGTGGTGAAGCCGGGGTAGGAGCCGAGCGCGGCGACCAGCCCGCTGTAGGTGTAGAAGGAGTTCCGGTTCGGGAACATCTGGTTGAACTGGGCCTCGCTGACGATGAAGCCGCTCGGGTTCGGGTTCTCGCCGCCACCGCCGCTGTTCCCGCCACCGCCGCAGTTGTGCGGGTGCCAGAACCAGTGGCTGATCACCGGGTCGTAGCCGGGGTTCTCGTGCTCGGCGCGGTAGTAGCTGCCGTTGTAGCGGACGATGCTGCCGGCCGGGTACCAGGTGCCGGCCTGCCAGTCGGTAGCCGTTTCACAGGATGTCGAAGCCGTCGTGGCGGTGGAGGCCGAGCTGACCGTCGGTCCGAACGCGACGGCGAGTCCCGTCACGAGGGCGGCGGTCGTCAGCAGGGTCACGAAGCGTTTCTTGAGCACGCTGTCAGTCCTCGGAGTGTGGGGGAGGGCGCGCCGCCCGGCGTCGTGCCGGGGCGCTGCCGTGTGGGGGTGGGCCCACCGGCGGGGAGATCCCGCGGGGGCG
>NZ_VKHT01000874.1 GCF_014141535.1 Streptomyces alkaliphilus
CCCGGTGGATCGACCCCGCCTCCGCCCCCGCCCGGATGGTGCCGGAGGACTTCGGGGAGGTCGGCTCCATGGTGGTCACCCCGCTGCCGGGCCACGGCGTCCCCGCCGGGGCCCTGGTCCTGCTGCGCCGCTCCGACCGCACCTCCTTCAACGACAGCGAGGAGGTCTTCGCGCGGCTCTTCGCGGCCCGCGCCGGCGCCGCCATGTCCGCCGCCCGCCTCTACGCCGAGCAGGCGTCCATCACCGAGATCCTCATGCGGGAGCTGCTGCCGCCGCGCCTGCACCACGTGGACGGGGTCGAGTTCGCGGCCGGCTACCGTCCCTCCGCCGACGAGGAGCGCATCGGCGGTGACTTCTACGACGTCCACCCGGCCTCGGCGGAGGGACAGGAGTCCCTCGCCGTCCTCGGTGACGTCTGCGGCAAGGGCCTGGAGGCCGCCGTGCTCACCGGCAAGATCCGCAACACCCTGCACGCGCTGCTGCCGATGGCCGAGGACCACGAGCGGGTGCTCCGCCTGCTCAACGGCGCGCTCCTGGACTCCCACCACACCCGCTTCGTCACCCTGGTCCTCGCCTCGGCCGTGCGCCGCAGCGGCACCGTGCGCCTGCGGCTGACCAGCGCCGGCCACCCCGCCCCGCTGATCGTGCGCGCCGACGGCCGGGTCGAGGAGGCCGACACCAAGGGCATGCTGGTCGGCGCCCTCCCCCGGATCGAGGCCCGCACCCACACCACCGACCTCGCCCCCGGCGAGAGCTGCCTGCTGTTCACCGACGGCATCACCGAGGCACGCGGCGGACCCATGGGCGACGAACTCTTCGGCGAGGACCGCCTGCGCGCCGCCCTCGAGGAGTGCGCGGGCATGCCCGCCGAGGCCATCGTGGAGCGGGTGCGCATGCTGGTCTCCGAGTGGCTCGGCATCGGTCGCCACGACGACATGGCCGTCGTCGCCATCACGGCACCGCGCGGCGCCCATCTCAGTGCGGTGGGAGGCCACGGACGGGGCAGGTTCACCGCATGATCCCCGATACCCGCTCCCGGGCACCCGGCCGGGTGCCCGGGGCACCGGAGTGCGCAGACCGCCTCTGGGACGCCGTGTGGCACGGCGACGAACGGTGTGCCGGAGACATCGCCCTGGCCGCGCTCGACTCCGGGATGGACCCCGAGTGCCTGTTCCTCGACGTCATCGGCGCCGTTCAGCGGAAGGTCGGTGAGGAGTGGGCCGCGAACCGCATGAGCGTGGCCCGGGAACACGCCGCCACCGCCATCAACGAGCGCGTCATCGCGATGCTGGCCCGCCACCCGGCGGTCCGCCGCGAACCGACCCGGGGCCGGATCACCGTCGCCTGCGTGGACGGTGAGTGGCACGCCCTGCCCGGGCGCCTGCTGGGTGAGGTCCTCGAGCTGCGCGGATGGCGGGTGGACCACCTGGGTGCCCAGGTGCCCACCCCCCACCTCATAGGGCACCTCCACCTCACCGGTCCGGAGGCGGTGGCGCTCTCCGGCTCCATCGCCACCCGCCTGCCCACCGCCCACGCCACCATCACGGCCTGCCAGGCCGCCGGCGTGCCGGTGCTGGTCGGGGGCGCGGCCTTCGGCCCCGACGGGCGCTACGCACGTCTGTTCGGCGCCGACATGTGGGCCCCCGACGCCCGCTCCGCCGCCGACCGCCTCGACGCCGGCCCCCCGCTCCGACCCGCTGCCCCGCACCAGGCGGTCGACGACCTGCCGCACCTCATCGACCAGGAGTACACCCTGGTCACCCGATCGAGCGCGCGACTGGTCCGGGAGACCCTCACCGGCCTGGAGGAGCGCTTCCCACCCATGCGGGAATACTCCCGCTCCCAACACCGGCGGACCGCCGAGGACATCGCGCACATCGTCGATTTCCTCGCCACCGCCCTCTACACCGACGACGACGACCTGTTCACCGGCTTCATCCTCTGGACGGCCGGTGTCCTGACCACCCGGGGGGTGCCGGCGCACTCGCTGCTCCCGGCCCTGGACCTGCTGACCCACCGTCTCCGGGACCTGCCCCGCGCCGTCCGCCTGCTCGATCGGGGGCGTCGGAGCCTGCTCGACCACCCCGCCGTCCCCGTC
>NZ_VKHT01000875.1 GCF_014141535.1 Streptomyces alkaliphilus
GTCCCCCGCCGGTCCATCCCTCTCCGCCCTCCTGCGGGCGGCCGGGCCCCCGATGGCCCGCGACCTGCCGGACTTCGACCCGGCCGGCGCGCCGGAAACCCCCGGCGCGCTGCTGCGCGAGTGGCTGGAAGCCGCCCTCGCGGCGGGGGTCGCGGACCCCACGGCCGTGGTGCTCTCCACGGTCGCCCCGGACGGCCTCCCCGACGCCCGGGTCCTGGTGCTGCGCGGTGTGGCGGAGGACGGCTCGGAGTGGGCCTTCGCGAGTTCCGCCGCCAGCCCCAAGGGGCGGCACCTGGCAGCGGAGTCCGGGGCGGCGCTGACGGCGTACTGGCCCGCGCAGGGGCGTCAGATCCGGGTGCGCGGACCGGTGGTGGCCGCCCCCGAAGACCGGTCGCGCGCCGACTTCCTCGGCCGTTCCCCCACCGCCCGAATCGCCGCGTTGATCGGCCGACAGAGCGAACCGATGGCCTCACCGCAGGAGTGGACGGCCGAGGAGGAGAACGTGCGCCGGACGCACGGCGACGACCCCCGGCAGGTCCCCACCGACCACACGGTCTACCTGATCCGGGCCACCGGCGTGGAGTTCTGGCAGGGCTCCGCCGACCGACGACACCGGCGCCTGCGCTACACGCGCGCGGACAACGGCTGGGAGCGCACCGCTCTGTGGCCGTGAGCCCCGCGCACCGCCTCCGTACCCCGGGCCGCTCCTTCCCGGCCGAACTCCCCGCCTCTCCACCCAACGGCCCCACCATTCGCAGTAAACAGGCATATCCTTGGATGAACATGACGAAGGATGAGGTCCGTCCCGGGAGCCGAAGGGGCGGATGGGAACGCACGGGACGGGCGGGACGCCCGGGATGACCCCGGGGCGCCGGCACCGACGCGGCGACCCGCCCCCGCCGTCCCGCCGACATCTCGCCAACCGGTCAATTGCACCTGTGGGGGCTCGGTTCGCCGCGAGGAGCGCTAACGTCGTGTGAGGAGGCAATAGACTCGGAGCCGTTGAGGGGGCGCGACCATGAGCTACGGCGAGGAGTACCGCGACGCGGCCGGTCGCGGACTCCCCACACAGACGCGCACCCGCCTCCACGAGGACGACCGGGACGCCGCCTCCGGGCGTCCCCCGCGCTCCGCCCGCCGCAGCCTGGTCCCCGTCGTCGGTGTGATCGTGCTGCTGATCGCGGCCCTCGCCTTCGCCAACCGCGGCGGTGACGGCGGCTCCGGATCCCCCGCGGACGACGAGGCCCCCGGCGGCCCGCAGGCCCAACCCACCGCGCCCAGCGGCGAGTCACCGGTGGACGTCACCGTCAACAACATCCCCGTCGGACACCCGCGGACCGAGCAGGGCGCGCAGAGCGCCGCCGCCAACTACGCCGTCGCGCTGGGCGGTGAGGGCATGTTCGACGCCGAGGCCCGCCGCGTCATCGTGGACACGATCTACGCCCCCGAAGTGGCCCCGGACCGCGTCGAGGGCTTCGAGCGCGCCTACTCCCCGGCCTTCCTCGAACGCCTCGGCCTCGCCGCCGACGGCAGCCCACCGGAGGGCCTCACCTTCGTCTCCCGCACCTCGCCCATCGGCACCCGCCTGGTCGACTACACGGACGACACAGCCACCGTCGCGGTGTGGTCCAACGCGCTGCTCGGCATGGCCGGTGACGGCTCCACCCGCCCCGTGACCACCAGTTGGTACACCAGCACGTTCGAACTGGTGTGGGTGGAGGGCGATTGGAGAATCCTCTCCGATGAGCAGGAGAGCGGGCCCACCCCCGTCCCGGGGGACAACCGGGCGTCCACGGCGGAGGAGATGGCGGAGGCCATCGAACAGTTCGGAGGCTTCAGTTATGCACGCTGACCTGCGCCGACGAGCATGGCTGGGGCCCGCCGGGCTCATCGCCGCGACCGGATTGCTGCTCGGCGGAGCCGCCACGGCCCGCGCCGACGAGACCGAGGACCCGGCGGTTCCGAACGCCCCCGGCCTCCCGGTGGAAGATCCCGAGAACGACCCGGCCGACCCCGGGGACCCCGCCGACCCGGGCGCCGGGGACGGCGGGGGCGCCGAGGACAACGCCTGCGACCTCCTCCACGGACAGGCCCGGGA
>NZ_VKHT01000876.1 GCF_014141535.1 Streptomyces alkaliphilus
CCCGGCCGGGAGCGGCGGGGGAGCCGGCTCCCCCGCCGCGCCCTCCGGCGTCATCGGTGGCGAACAACTGGGGCTGGAGGGCACCCGGGTCCAACCGCTGAAGGGCGCCCCCGCCCTGCCGAGGATCAGCGCCCGCTCCTGGATCGTCGCCGACGCCGACACCGGCGAGGTGCTGGCCGCCCACAACGCCCACCGACGCCTGGCCCCCGCGAGCACCCTCAAGATGCTCTTCGCCGACACCCTGCTCGCCGACACCGACCCGAAGGAGGTCTACCGCGCCGATCCCCTCCACTTCGGCCGACTGGGTGCCGGCAGCAGCGCCGTGGGCATCTCCGACGGCCACGACTACACCGTCGAGGACCTGTGGCACGGCGTCTTCCTCGCCTCCGGCAACGACGCGGTGCACGCCCTGGCCGCGATGAACGGCGGACTCGACGAGATCACCCGACGCATGAACGAACGCGCCGTCGAGCTCCAGGCGATGGACACCACCGTCGTCAACCCAGACGGCTACGACGGGGAGGGACAGCTCTCCTCCGCGTACGACCTCACGCTCATCGCCCGCGCGGGACTGCGGAACCCCGAATTCCGTCGCTACGCCGCCGCCGACACCTACACCTTCCCCGGCAAGGGAAAGGGGAAGAAGCGCGAGAGCTTCGAGATCCGCAGCACCAACCGCCTGCTGGTCGGCGCCCCCGGCCTGGAGCGCTACCCCGGCATCATCGGCGGCAAGAACGGCTACACCTCCAAGGCCGGCCACACCTTCACCGGCATCGCCGAACGCGACGGTCGCACCCTCATCGTGACGGTCATGAACCCGGCCGAGGGCGACCGGCTGAGCGTCTACCGCGAGACCGCCGATCTGCTGGACTGGGGCTTCGACGCCGCCGGCCGGGTCGAGCCGGTCGGCGAACTGGTCCCCACGCTGAGCGAGGTCGCCGCGGCCGATGCGGAGGCGGAGGCCGCCTCCGCTCCGCGACCGGCCGACACCGGCCTCGCGGCCGGGGCGGACGGCGGGGCCGGAGCCGGCGGCGCGGGGACGACCGGGGTCGGCGGCATGGGGGTCCTGCTGCTCAGCGCGGCGACGTTGACGGCGGCTGCGCTGTGGGGTCGTCGACTGTTCCACCGGCGTCGCCCGCTGCCAGGGCGTCCGCGGCGGGTCGCTCCCCGGGTGTGACCGCCGTCGCCGTCCAGGCGCCGCAGAACAACAGCAGCTTGGACATCAGGTTCATCCACACCAACAACGCGATCGGCACGCCGAACGCCCCGTAGAGGCTGCGGGTGGCGATGCCCGTCAGGTAGCCGCTCAACAGGGCCTTGAGCAGTTCGAAGCCGACCGCCCCGATCAGGCACGCCACGATCGTGTCCGTCCGGGGCGGTCGGACCCCCGGCAGCCACACCAACAGGTACAGCATCAGGACGAAGGTGATGCCGACGGCGACCAGGTGGGCCACGATCTGGAGCAGGACCCGGCCGACCGTCCCGCCGATCGCCTCCCGGGCCAACCACTGGGCCACCGAGACCGCGAGTCCGGAGGCCGTCAGCGAGATCAGCACCACCCCGCCCAGGCCGGCCAGGACGCCGATGTCCTTGCCCCGCCGCAGCAGGGTGTTGTCCCCGGGGTCGGACAGGTCCCACATCTCCCGCAGACAGCCCCGGGTCGCCTCCACCCAGCCGGCCCCGGTGGGCAGCAGGAGCAGCAGGGAGACCAGACCGATCGTGCCGGCGTTGTCGATCAGCCCGCCGAGGTCCAGGTTCTCCGAGATCCCGGGGACCTGATCGGCCAGCCACCCCTGAACCCCGGCCATGCCCTCCTCGCCCAGCAGCACCGAGGTCACGGCCACCCCGAGGGCCAGGACCGGGAAGAAGGCCAGGAAGCCGGTGAAGGTGATGGCGGCGGCGAGCCGGGTCCAGTGACGGGCGTCCATGTGCTCGTACACCCGCCACGGGCGGCTGCGGAACAGCCACGCGAGGGCCGGGCCCACCACGGCGAGACCACCGAGTCTCCGCTTTATCGCCTCGTCCATCGTTCGCCCCGGCCCGCCCTCGCGCTCGTCCCGGAAGTGTTCGGATGGGCACGCTACGCGGGCGGGGGG
>NZ_VKHT01000877.1 GCF_014141535.1 Streptomyces alkaliphilus
GGAGTTGGGCGGCCCCGGCACGCCAGACGCCGAGCAGGGCGACCACCAGATCGGCCGACCGGTCGAGGCAGACACCGACCGGCTCGCCGGGCCGGACACCCGCCGCGCGCAGTCGGTCGGCCAGGGCCCGGGAGGCGGTGTCGAGGGCGGCACGGGTGAGTTCGACCCCCCCGGCGCGCACGGCGACGGCGTCGGGGTCGCGGCGCGACCACCGCGTCAGCCGTTCGGGGACCGAGGGGACCGGCCCGGCGGCCCGGGCCTCCGGCCGGGCGGGGCTCCCGGGGCCGAGCAGCAGCTCCCGCTCCCCGGGGGTGAGGAGGTCACCGGCGCTCAGCGGGGTGTCGGGGCGGTCGTCGAACAGGCGCAGGGCGGCCACGGTGTGGTCGGCGATGCGGGCGACGGTCGCCGTGGTGAAGAGGTCCGGTCGGTGGACGAAGACCAGCTTCTGGCGTCCGCCCTCGTCCCGGACCTCCAGGGAGAGGTCGAACTTGGCGGTGGTCAGGTCGATGGGCTCGGGGGTGCCGACGGCCGCCCCCAGGGAGAAGCCGTCGCCGTCCCGGACCGTGGTGTGGGAGAACAGCACCTGCACCAGGGGGTTGCGCGAGAGGTCCCGTTCGGGACTCACCTCGTCCACCACGCGTTCGAAGGGCAGGTCCTGGTGGGAGAGCGCGCCGAGGACGCGGTCGCGGGTGTGCCGCAGCACCTCGTCCGGGGTGGGATCGCCGGGCAGGTCGGTGCGGATGACGAGCGTGTTGACGAAGAAGCCGACGAGCCGCTCGATCTCGGGACGCTCCCGGTTGGCGACGATCGTGCCGATCGCGATGTCGCTCTGGCCGCTGTGCAGGGCCAGCGCGGTGCGGAAGGCCGCCATGAGCGTCGTGTAGGGGGTGGTCCCGGCGCGACGGCCGATCCGGGCGACCGCCTCGGACAGCTCCGGTGACAACTCGACCGTGTGGACCGCGCCGACGTGGGAGCGGGTCTCGGGACGCGGGTGATCGGTGGGCAGTTCCAGCGGGGTGACGCCCGCGAGGGTGGAGCGCCAGTACTCCAGCGACGCGCCGTGGTCCGCCTCGCGCTGCCAGACGGCGTAGTCGGTGTAGTCGATGGGCAGCGGGGGCAGGACGGGGGTCCCGCCGCCGGCCCGGGCCCGGTGGAACTCCGCGAGGTCGCGCACCAGCACGTCCAGCGACCAACCGTCGGAGACGATGTGGTGCATGGCCAGCACCAGGACGTGCTCCTCGTGGCCGGCCCGGATCAGGGTGGCCCGGAAGGCCGGCTCGGCGGCGAGGTCGAAGGGGCGCAGGGCCGCTTCCCGGACCGCCCGGGCGACCGCCTTTCCGGGGTCCCCCGAGGGACCCTCCGCGATCGGGTCGACCAGTTCCAGTCCGGCCCCGTCGGGCGGCAGGACACGCTGGGCGGGTGCGCCGTCGTGGTCGGGGAAGACCACCCGCAGCTGTTCGTGGCGGGTGACGAGGTCGCGGACGGCCCCGTCCAGGGCGGCGATGTCCAGCGGTCCGGTGAACCGCCAGGCGGCGGGCATCAGGTACTCGGTGCCGCCGGGGTCGAGCTGCTCCAGGAAGTACAGGCGCTGCTGGGCCGCGGAGAGCGGGGCCTCCCCGGTCCGGGGGGACCGGCGGGGGATGACGGCCCGCTCCGGGCCGGCGGTCCGGCCGCGGAGCCGCTGTTCCAACAGGCGTCGGGCGGCCGGGGAGAGGTCACCGCGGGTGATCGGGGCGGGAGCGACCCGGGGAGTGGTCATGACGTGTCTTCCCATCTGTCTCGGGAGGCGATCGGATTACTCGACGGTGAGGGAGAGGTCGATCTCGTCCTCGCTCATGGCGGCGATCTGCTCGAGGAGTTGACGCTCCACCTCGGCGGCGAGTCGCTCGACCGTGGGATGTTCGAAGATGTCGCGGACGCGGATGGGGCAGTCGAACGCGGCCCGCAGGCGGGAGGCGGTGGCCACCGCGCGCAGGGAGTGGCCACCCAGGACGAAGAAGTCGTCGTGGACCCCCACCTCGGTCACGCCCAGCACCTCGGCCCAGATCTGCGCGGTCACCGTCTCGGTGGGGGTGCGCGGGGCGGTGAAGGCGG
>NZ_VKHT01000878.1 GCF_014141535.1 Streptomyces alkaliphilus
CCCCTCCCCCACCCTGTCGGACCGTCAACGGGCAACGCCGGCCGAAAGGTTGCCGCGTGCGCGATGTCTTTACAGGTTCAACGAAGAACGCTACGTTCCCCTGTATGGGAGCGCTCCCATGAGCGAATCATGGACCACCCCCCCACCTCATCACGCGAAGGGACGTCACGCGATGAGATTCCGAGCAACTCCCGGGCGACGGAGGAGGGCTGCGCTGTTGACGCTGCTCTCCTTCCTGCCCGCCGTCGGTCTGATCGTTTTCACCGGCCCCTCGGCCTCCGCCCACGGCGCACCGATGGGTCCCGGCAGCCGGACCTTCCTGTGCTGGCAGCACGCGGTCACCCAGAGCGGACAGATCGACCCGACCAACCCCGCCTGCCGCGCCGCGCTCCAGCAGGGCGGCGCCACGGCCTACTACAACTGGTTCGCGGTGCTGCAGTCCAACGCCCAGGGCCGGACCCGGGGCTTCATCCCCGACGGTCAGCTGTGCAGCGGTGGCTCCGGCGCCTACGACTTCTCGGGCTTCGACCTGGCCCGTGACGACTGGCCCTACACCCACGTGACCGCGGGCGCGCCGTTCCGCTTCACCTACAACGTGTGGGCCCACCACCCGGGCACCTTCCACCTGTACGTCACCAAGGACGGCTACGACCCCACGAAGCCTCTGACCTGGAACGACCTTGAGGACCAGCCCTTCCACTCGGTGACCGACCCGCCGTGGACCGGCAGTGTCGGCACGGTCGAGGCCGAGTACTACTGGACCGCCAACCTGCCGAGGAACAAGACCGGCAAGCACATCATCTACATGCACTGGGTCCGCTCCGACAGCCCGGAGAACTTCTACAGCTGCTCCGACGTCGTCTTCGACGGCGGCAGCGGCGAGGTCACCATCCCCGGTGTGGGCAGCGGTGGTCCCGGTGGCAACACCGTGGGCGGCGGCTCCGGCGGGAACGACGGCGGCAACGGCGGCAACGGCGGTGACGACGGCGGCACCAGCGCCGGCAACGACGGTGGCGAGAACGGTGGCAACGGCGATGTCGGCGGCGACAACGGCGGTTCGGGCCCCATCGGCGCGGAGTGCACCGCCCAGCGCACCATCGTCAGCAGCTGGTCCGGCGGCTACCAGGCCGAGGTGACCGTCACCAACGCCCTGGACGTCGCGCTGACCGGCTGGACCGCCTCCTGGACCCAGCCCGCGGGCAGCACCCTGGATCAGGTCTGGAGCGGCACCTCGATGGTCCACGGCGACCACGTGATGGTGCAGAACGCGAGCTGGAACGGCTCGCTCGCGCCGGGCGCCTCCACCACCTTCGGTTACATCGCGTCCGGCAACCCGCCGGCCGGATCGACTGTGGACTGCGGCGGCTTCCGGGCCGGTACGCAGGCCGGTGACCAGCACGCGGCCCACGCGCAGCACGTCGGGCACACCGCCCACGCCGAGCCGGCCGGGAAGACCCTGCTGGACCGGGTGGTCTCCGGCGCCAGGAGCCTGATCTCGGCCTGATCCGGCCCGATCGGCACCACGGCGTCACGGCGCCGCGGAAGAACAGCAGCACCGCACCACCCGGGCGGTGCGCGGCGGCCCCAACGGCCCCGCGCACCGTCCCGGGTCCGGACCTCCGGCCCGCCGCCGCCCTTCCCTGCCCCCGCTCGGCGGCGGGTCGGATCACTCCGACGGGGGGCGGGGCGATCCCTGCGGGGACGCCCCGCCCCCCGTCCACGGACGGCACCGGGCGGTCGGGACGGCCCTCAGCGGGCGGCGAGCCGGAACGCCGTCCCGCCGAACCGCACCCGATCGCCCGGGGCCACCGGCACCGCGCCGGTGACCCGACGGCCGTTGACCCACGTGCCGTTGGCGGAACCCAGGTCGCGCAACGACCACCCCCCGCCCGGCACGGCGTGCAGCTGGGCGTGGAAGCGCGAGACGCTCGCGTCGTTGAGCCGCAGCATCGACCCCGGCGCCCGCCCGATCGACATCGGGTGCGGACCCGGCGTCGGCAACAGCAGCTCCGGCAGTCGCTCCTGACGCCAGGCGTGCCGCAGGCGCTCGCGGTACGCGGACAACCGCCCCACCGCCCGCACCAGCCGCCCGC
>NZ_VKHT01000879.1 GCF_014141535.1 Streptomyces alkaliphilus
CTCCCCCCACTCGGGCAGGCCGGCCCGCCATCTTTTCGTGTCACGGAGAGTAACGCCCGGAGATCGTTCAGGATGTCCGCCCCGGCCCGCCCCCGCCGGCCGGTGCCGGAAGGCTTCCGGTCCGCGAGGGACCGTCCCACCGCACGATGGTCACCCCCGGGTTCCGGCCCGTACGGCGCCGTTACGCTCGGGTCGTGCATGCCGTGCTGATCGTGACCGCCGCCCTGTTCGGGGCCGTGACCGGTGCCCTGACGCCGCGAGCGGTCCACCGGCTCTCCGTGCCCTCCGGTGAACCGTGGCGCTCCACCGGTTCGGACGGCGAGCCGCTTCCCACCGGTCCGCGCGGGTGGATGGGCATCCGGCCCGGACCCCGTCCCGTCTTCCCCGCCCTGGTGGGGGCGGGTTGCGCGGTGCTGCTCGCCGCCGCCTGCGGTCCCGCCCCGGAAACGGTGCTCTGGGTGTTCATGGTGCCCGGGACGATGGTGCTGGCCGCGGTGGACATCGCGGTGCTCCGCCTGCCGGACGTTCTCACCCTTCCCCTGGCGGCGCTCGCCGTCCTCGGTACGGGAGTCGCGGCGCTGCTGCCAGGCGCACAGGGCTCCTGGCCCCGGGCCGTGGCGGCGGCGGCGGTGTTGGCCGGGGTCTTCTTCGTCCTGGCGCTGATCAGTCCCGCCGGTATGGGGCTGGGGGACGTGAAGCTGGCTCCCGGGCTCGGCGCGGCGTTGGGGTGGTACGGCTGGGACGTCCTGCTGACCGGTGTGTTCGCCGGGTTCCTCCTCGCCGCCTGTTACGCCCTCTTCCTGGTGGCCGCGCGGGGAGCGGGACGCCGGACGGAGTTCTGCATGGGACCGTTCCTGCTCCTGGGGGCCCTGGTGGGTGTGGTGATCGGAGGGCTCGTGGTCTGAACCGGGCCCCGGCGGAGCACGCCCCGTCCCCGCCCACGTCTCCTTCCGGGGTCGGGGAGGGTCGTCCACGAGCGGTGGGTGAACGGTTGTGGTCGGATCGGGGAAGGACGCGGAAGGAATGGCCCGTGTCGGTTGCGCGGTTCCTTCCGGGCATGCGTTACGGTGGAACACCCCCCCCTCGGGCCGGTCCGTACACCCCCCCCCACGGACCGGCCCGTTTTCTTTTCCCGGCGCCGTTCCCGCCCGCCCGGGGCGGGGACGGCGCCCGCCTCCGCGGTGGGTTCGGCCCCCGCCGCCGGGTGTACTCTGACGCCTGGCACGGCACGGAGGGGCTGGACGGACGCGATGAAGAGCACGCTGCGCCGCTGGGCGGTCAGGTTGTATGCCCGGCGAGTCGGCGGGCGGCTGGACACCGAACGGGTGCCCAAGCACATCGGGGTCATCCTGGACGGCAACCGCCGCTGGGCCCGTGAGTCCGGGGGCACCGCGAGCCAGGGCCACCGAGCGGGAGCGGCGAAGATCCGTGAACTGCTCGGGTGGTGCGCCGAGACCGAGGTCGAGGTCGTCACCCTCTGGCTGCTCTCCACGGACAACCTCAGCCGTCCCAAGGAGGAACTGGTCCCCCTGCTGACCATCGTCGAGGGGGCCGTGCGCGACCTGGCCGAGGACGGACGGTGGCGGGTGCACCACGTGGGGGCCCTGGAGGTGCTGCCCGAGCGCACCCAGCGGGTATTGCGGGACGCGCAGGAGGCCACGGCCGGTCGCCCCGGCATAGTCGTCAACGTCGCGGTCGGCTACGGCGGGCGGCAGGAGATCACCGACGCCGTGCGGTCACTGCTGGCCAAGCGGGCGGCCGACGGGGACACGCTGGAGCGGGTCGCCGAGACGCTCGGTGTCGAGGACATCTCCGAGCACCTCTACACCCGGGGCCAGCCCGACCCGGACCTGGTGATCCGCACCAGCGGGGAACAGCGGCTCTCGGGTTTCATGCTCTGGCAGAGTGCCCACTCCGAGTACTACTTCTGCGAGGTCCACTGGCCGGCCTTCCGGAAGGTGGACTTCCTGCGGGCACTGCGCGACTACGCGGCCCGTCACCGACGCTTCGGTCAGTGAGGCGGGGCGCCCGGGGCGATCCCCCGGCGCCGGCCCGCCCGGAGCACGTCCCGGTGTCCCACCCCGCCGGGGAC
>NZ_VKHT01000088.1 GCF_014141535.1 Streptomyces alkaliphilus
GGGTGGAGCTGATCAACCTCGGCTTCGGCGGGGGTGCGCAACGCGGCGTCGAGCGCGTCCAGGGTCCACTCCCAGGACTCCCGGGATTCCACCGGCGTGTGTTCGAAGCCGCCGGCCGACTCCAACTCGGCGTAGCCGTGGATGACGGCGCCCACCATCCGCACCGCGTGGGTCTCCGCCGGCTCCGCGAGGCCGTAGCCGCGCAGGATCGCCCGCGTCATCCGGGCGTGCCGAACACCGGCGCTGCCGGCGGCCGTCTCCGGATCGAGCCGGGCCCGGGCTGCGGCGTAGCGGCCCGGGTGCCGCAGGGCGTAGTCGCGGTACGTGTTCGCCAGGGCCGCCAGGGCGTCCCGGCCGGCCAACCCGACCAGCGCCTCGGCGGCCCGGTCGGCCAGCTCCTCCAGGGCGAGCAGCGTGATGCCGGTGGTGAGGTCCGCGGAGTTCCGCACGTGCGAGTACAGGCTGGCGACCTTCACGTCGAACCGCCGGGCCAGCTCCGACACGGTCACCCGGTCGAACCCGACCTCGTCGGCCAGTTCGGCGCCCGCCCGGATCAGGCGGTCACGGTTCAGTCCCGCCCGTGCCATCGTCGACTCCTCCACTCTCCTACAATAATTAGGACACAACCTATAAGCTTTAGGCAAGTGGAGGGGGCGATCGACAGGGCGCGCGCCGGGCGGGATGAAAGCGATGGGGCGACTGGGTTGGCGCTCCGGTGATCCCCGGCGGGGACCGGGCACGTCACCCGTCAAGGCGTCGACGGCCGTGTGACGACGTGTCATGCTCCCGGCTTACGGAGCCCGAACCGACCGGAAGGACACCATGCCCGCCTATGCCATAGCCCACCTGCAGGAGGTCGCTCCGCACCCGGAGGTCATCGAGTACATCGAGCGCGTCTGCGCCACCTTCGAACCGTACGGCGGGCGTTTCCTCGTGCACGCGACCCCGCACGAGGTGAAGGAGGGCAGCTGGCCGGGCCACGTCGTGGTGATCGGCTTCCCCGGCATCGCCGAGGCGCGGGCCTGGTGGGACTCACCGGCGTACCGGGAGATCGCACCGCTGCGCTCGCGGCACATCGAGGGCGACATCATCCTCGTCGAGGGCGTTCCCGAGGGCTACGACCCGACCGCCACCGCGCGGGCCATGCGAGACGCTCTGCCCACCGAGTAACCCCGGCCGGGTTCGGTGGCGGACGGGAGCCCGGCAGTGGTGGGGGCCCGGTACGGACCGGGGTCCCGCCCCGAGGCACTCCCTCGCGGTGCGCCCCGATGATCGGGCCACGGAATCGCCGTCTTCCACCCGGTGACCGACGCGGTCCGAAACGACGCCGGCACGGGGACGACCTCCGCCGCCACCCGGCCACGCCCGGGGCGCCGACCTCGCCGGAGTACGGGATTTCCACCGGGCGCGGCCCGGGGCCCGCCCGACCGGGCGGGAAGACTTCCCCGGCCACATCCCGGCCCCGGAGAACCCTGCGCGACGCCCCGGTCCACCCGGTCCCCTGCGCTCTCGCCGCCGGTCTGGGCGCGGCGGAAGCCGAACGGTCCGACTCGCGTGCCGGCTCCCGTCAGGAGCGTGGCTCCAGTGGTCGACGCCACCACGGCGCTCCTCCTCACCGAGGGGTGGGCGGCGGTGAGCCACGCCGAGGTCGCCCGGCGTTCGGGCTACTCCAAGGCGACCGTCTACGCCCACTGGCCGACGCGACTGGACCTCATCCGGGCATCGGTGGGGCGGCTCTGCGGCGCGGCGGAACACCCGGAGCCGATGGGAGTCCTGGGGGCCGACCTGATCAACGGATTGAGCGACTTCGCCGAGGACCTGTCCGGCGGGCACCTGGCGCGGGTCCCGGGAGGGGTCATCGAACGGGCCGGAAGCGACCCGGCGGTGGACGAACTGCGGTAGCAGTTGTGCGACGAGGGCACCCGTGCACTGAAGGAGACCCTCCGCACCCACCCGCCGGCGGAAGCCGTCGAGCCCTCCCTGGCCCTCCTCACCGGAGGGGTGTTCATCCGCGTCGCCCTCCAGGCCCGCCCGGCGACCGAGAACTTCATCGAGGACCTCGTCGACCGGGTCCTCTCCTCGTCCGGCGTCGATGGCCCGTCCTGACCGCCAACCCCGGAGCGCGAACGCGCATCCGAACGAGTCGCCGCTGAGCACCGCCAACGGGTTGGCCGAACCGGTCACCCGAAGAATCACCACGGGCCACACGCCGCGAGTCCGGCATCGGCGAAATCCAGGACTCACCGAACGCGCCGCCAGGACACCAACCACCATCGCGCGAAGGCCATACACACACCAGTCGGCACCGGTCACCGTTGTACCTCACCTTCGTGGGCGCGGCAGAGCCCTGTTCAGGGGTATCGGAACGGAGTCTCGGCGGGTTGCCACACCCAGCGCCATCAGCAATCACCAAGCACCGGCAGTCACTTCGCGAGTCCGAGCGATGGCGGGCTACCGCGTACCCGGAGTGACCCCACTCACGCTTGTCGCATTGAGTAGACAACTCACGTCGCCTGTGGTAGACATGACTGGTGCGCAAAAGCACCTTGATACAAGAACTGCGGCAGATAGCCGCGAGCAAGGATGCCGATCTCGTACTCGCGCGGCAGGGGGCAAGACATGAGATTTACATCCTCCGGGATGTTTCTCTTCCCATTCCGCGCCACAGGGAGATCGCCGAAGGAACCGCCAAGACTTTGATCAAGGCGGCGAAAGGAGCGTGATTGCTTGGGGGGTCGAGCCCCATTCGACCCCCCAACCGATCAGAATCCCACAACTTCGGCCGTGCGCACAACACAAGAAAAAGAAAAGAAAGGAGAAAGGAGAGGTGACCGAACCCCGAACCTACCATGCAATTGCGACCCAAGAGGGTGCGCACTGGGTGGTTAAGGTCGAAGACCTACCCGAAGGGCTGGTCGGCGTCACCCAGGGACGCACGTGGAGCGAAGCACGAAAGATGGCCACCGATGTCGTAGCCATGCTTTTGGAGGTGCCCGAGGACTCATTCGAGCTTGTGATGCAACCGGCCGATCCAGACATGGCCAATGCCCTGATCACAGTTGAAGGAACCAGAAAAGAAGCCGAGCTAGCCAACAAGGCCGCTGCCGAAGCCTTGGCAGTTGCCGCGCGAATCCTGACCAAGAAGACAACGGTCAGAGATGCGGGCTCGATGCTCGGCGTCTCACATCAGTACATCGCCAAACTCGCTCCGAAGAAGGGTTGAGCCAACTCAACACATCACACGATATGGGTCCCTGCCGGATGGCCATCCGGCAGGGACCCTGCCGTATACCAAGAGAAATTCCCCAGGCAGCCAACCCCGATCTCTTGATCCGTACGTAAATTACGTCCGCCACCACGGCGCACTCTTGGCGAGCCTTCAAGGTGGCTGAGCCCGTAAGGCATGAGGATGGGGGTCGAGCGAGAAAAGAGGGAAGTTCATGGGGAATGATTCCACAACCAAGATCACTTGCTCGACCAAAGGCTTCTTCGTACTTGTTCACCCCGGCGGGAGTGGATCTTTCCACTTCACCTCTGCATCACCTGGCGGAACCGCTCGCGGCGCAGCGGGTGGGGGTGGGAACCTGGTGGCGGCATGTTTCTCCCGGCTGGCAGGCGTTGCCAACATCCGGCCGATCCTCGGTGCGGTCGCCCTCCCCAGCCTTTGGCCGTGAGGTCCCCCAGTGGAAAGTCGCTGTGGGCCTGGCTCGCGCCACTCGGAGCCGTCCACGGCATCCGCGCCGTTCGCTCCCATGCCCTCACCGACACACTGACCTGTGGGAATGTGCCTTGCAGGGCCGCCAGTGATGACGAGTGGGGTCACTGCGCGCACCTCCATCGTGGCCGATGGGAGAACCTCTCTGCCGCTCGGCGTGCCCACTACCGAGGCCCGATCGGGAGCAGAGCGCTCGGTAGGCAGGCCCTGGCCCCCTTTGAAGTCTTGGCAGCTGCTACGCCGTCCGCGGTGCCCGGCCACCCGCGTCACCGACCCGGGCAAACCCGGCCCGCCCCTTGACCTCGACTCGACAGCCCGAGGTTGAAAGGGCTGGGTGTATCGGATCCTGGCCAAGCATGGGCTGGTTGCTCCCGTCTGGGCCAGACACCGAGGAGGGAGGCCCTCGGCCCCTGGCGATCGGCCGCGTCGTCGTCTTTCGCCCCGTCCTCGAAAGAGCCCCTGCGCGTGCGGCCCACTCTGTTCACGAGGCAGGAGGTGCAGCGGTTGCACAACCTGATGACCAGCCGGAACCCGAGCCGGGCGCTGTCGGTGTGCCGGATGGCGTTGGCGGCCAACTCCGTGACAATCAACGCCACGTCATCGACGGCCGGATGATCCGCCAACAGTTCGCGCGCCCAGCGACGGGCCAGGGGGATGTCTTCCGGACGTCCCCCGAAGTGGCGTTCCCGGATGGTCATGAGCACTCCCTCTCCAAGGGCCGGAACACGGCAGACCGAGACCACATCACCGCTCCGACACAACCAGTAGATTTAGTACCAGTGCCGTCATTAAGGTACGGATACGTGACACTCGAAGCCGTACTTTTCGTGCGGGTTGAGTGCCGGGTAGCGTCGGAAGCGGGGGCCGGAAGGGCTCTCGGAAGTCGGAGAGGGGACTCGAATGTTCGGCCTGATGGTGCGCTTCACCTGCAAAAACACCGAAGCGGCAGCGGCTTTCGACTCATTGGTCGCGGAGACCGGTGAGCACATCCGTACGAAGGAACCCGGAACGGTGATGTACGCCGTGCACCGCGTTGACGGGCGCCCCCTGGAGCGAATGCTCTACGAGCTGTACCGCGACCGGGCCGCCTTCGAGGCCCATGAAGCCGCCGACCACGTGCGACGCTTCCTCGCCGAACGCGAGCAGTACCTCTCCGGCGTCGAGGTGGATCGACTCGACCTCATCGAGGCCAAGGGTGTGAACGTTGAGCGGTGAGAGCCCCGACAGCGGTGAATACGCGAAGGCGCTGGGCCGAAAGGTGGCCCTGCACCGCAAGCGACGCGGCTTGTCACAGAAGGAGTTCGCCGGCCTGCTCGGCCGTTCCGAGGCGTGGGTCTCACAGGTGGAACGCGGAGTACGCCGCATCGACCGCATGACGGTGTTGGAGAAGATCGCCGACACCCTGGACCTCCCCGTCGCCGAACTGGCCGCCGAGGCTCCCCTCGTGGCCTCGGCGATCACCCGGGACCCCTCGGCCGCAGGAGCGTTGCGGGTACTGCTCGGCGAGGCCCACGCCCTGCGGGCGGTCCTCTCGGGAGCCGGCCCGGTCGATCGGACGAAGCTGCGGGACGGGGTGGACCGGGCGTGGCAGCTGACCCACGCAGGTGAGTACACCGATCTCGCCGAACTCCTCACCGGCCTGATCCCGGAATTGGAGGCAGCGGCCAGGACCGGCGGGGATGGTGATGAGAGGGACCTGTTCCGGCTGTTGGCCTCGGCCTACCAGGCGTGCGGAGCCGCCCTGGCCCACGCCGGTGATCCGGACGCGGCCTGGGTCGCGGTGGATCGTTCCGTGGTCGCCGCCGAACGTGCCCGGGACCCGCTGTTGATGGCGGCGGGAGGCTTCCGGTTGGCGATCGTCTTCAACGGCGCGCGGCGCCACGAGGAGGCCGGCCGGGTGGCCGGGGACACGGCGGACGCGCTGGCGCTCGCCGTGGAACACGGGGACCCGGCAGCCGTAGCCCTCTGTGGGGCGCTCACCCTGCAACGCGCCGTGGCGGCCGGGCGGTCGAACCGCGCGGAGGAGGCGTACGAGCACCTGCGGCGGGCCCGTGAGATGGCCGTCACCGTCGATGGTGAGAACGACGGGCACCACACCGAGTTCGGCACCCTGAACGTGGAGTTGCACGAGGTCGCCGTCGCGGTGTGTCTGGGGGACGCGGGCAGGGCGCTGCGCGTCGCCGAGCACCTGGACGTGTCCGGTCTGTCGGCGGAACGCCGAGCCCGCTTCCAGATCGACGTGGCGACGGCCCGGACCCAGCGTCGTCGGGTGGTTGAGGCCGTCACCTCGTTGGAAGCGGCGCTCGATCTGGCCCCGGAAATGGTGCGGGACAAACCGGTGGTCCGGCGACTTGTCTCCGACCTGCTCACCATGAGCCCGGTGGCATCGGACCGCCTGCGCCGTCTGGCGCGGGAGACGGGGATTCCGGTTGGCTCGACCGACCGCTGACCCCATCGGGCCGGTTCCTCGAGCGAGGAGACATCTGCCCGGAACTCCTGGCTCCTCCGCGACGGCTCGGGCCGAAGGGCCGGGTCCCGCCTTCCCGGGCGGGACCGGTCCCACCCGGGGCCCGGGAAGGGCCCGGGAGGTCCTCACGTACACGGCCGCAACGGCATCGCCCGGCACCTTCCGTCACCCGGGGGAGAGGGGTACCGGAGCGCCGGGGCGTTTCCCCGGCCACGATTCGCCGCTCGCGGATACGACGAAGCCCCGTTCCGGATGATCGGAACGGGGCTTCGGTCTGCTGCGCGCTCGGCAGGATTCGAACCTGCAACCTTCTGTTTTACTCCGCCGCACCCATGACCAGCACGGATGCTCGAAAAGGCCGGTTGACCAGCGAAAACAGCTCCCGCTGTTTCCCGCAGTTTCCCGGCCCGTCCCCGCCTCATGTGTACGGAATCCGTACCGGAGGACTCATCAACGGGGACGGCCCCGGAAGGCGTAGCCGCGCCTGACCCGGGGCCTGTTGGCCGGACCCTTCTCAGACAAGGAGTCCGAACCGATGAGCAACACCGTACCCGCTCGCTTCTCCACGACCGAGCCCACCGCTCCGACGTCGGGCGGTTCCGCCGACCGGGGCGTCAACCGGGTCGAGACGGTGCAGGAGCTGCTGCACACCCCCTGCTTCTCGTGGTGCGACCACTCCCACTACTCCGACCTGTCCGTCCACGAGTCGGACCACATCACCATGTCCCTGCCGGACGGGGCGCTGGCGAGCAACGCGAACGCCCCGGTCGCCGCGATGCTGTGCGTGGACGACTCCGGCAGCAACGCGGCGACCGCCCGGATCCACCTGTGGCACGGCGAGGACGACATGGCGTTCCTGCTGCCGGACGAGGCCGAGGTCTACGCCGACCGGCTGATCACCTTCGCCGGTCAGGTCCGGCGCCTGGCCCGCGAGGGGCGGGAGCGGCGTCGACTCTGCTCCGTCTTCTCCTGGTGCACCGAGGTCGGCGAGCACGACACCCACACCTCACGTGACCTGTCCCTGACCCGCCCGGACGACTCGGGCGCCTACCTGGGTGCCTACCTGCTGGCCGAGGAGTCCGAGGGCAACCGGGTCTCCGTCGGCTTCGAGGCCGGGGACTGGGTGTCGCTGGACGCTGCCGGCCTGCGCCGGGAGATCGACCGCATCCGGGCGCACTGCGACCAGCTCGCCCGCCTGGCCGACATGGTGGCCGACGAGGAGCTTGCCGCCGGGGGTGCGGCGTGAGCGAGCGCGAGGCCCTGGAGCTGGTGCGCGCCCTGCTGGGCGAGGCCCTGGACGTCGAGCCCGGACCGACGAGGTTCCCGCGGGACCTGAACGCCCGTATCGGGGAGCTGTCGCAGGCGATGCGCGCGGCCCTGACGGTCATCGACCGCGCCCTGCCGGGGGCCGACCGGTGAGCGGCACCTGGGTGTGCGTCCACTGCCGCACCGAGGACGAGGTGCTGGGCTTCTGCAAGGCCTGCGGGCGGTGGATGCAGGGCCCCGGCCCGGGCCGCTTCGCCGTCGCGCTCCTGGCGCTCCTTCTCCCCTGACCTGATCTCCATCCCGTTCCCGGGGCCCCGCCTGCACACGGCGGGCGGGGCCCCCTGTCCCCTCGGAGGGGAATCGTGAAGTCGTTGATGTGGTGGGCCCTGGCGCTGGGAGCGCTGTGGGCCTTCCCGACCGCCGCGGCCGCCATGGTGGCCGCCCTCGGGGCCGCCGCCGTGATGGCCGCCGCCCAGCCGGTCGTCCTGTCCTTCGGCGCCGGGCTGCTGGTCGGCCCGCGCCTGGCCCGCCGGATGCGGGGGTGGGCGGCGTGAAGTTGCAAGCGCTGATGAGCAACAGCGGCGGGGCGTGGAAGGTGTTCGTTCCCCTGCTGGGCAGCGTCGCCGACTGGCCCGAGCACCGGTGGCCCGCGGGCGGGCCGATCCCGAACCCGGCCGCGCGCCTCGAGGTGCTGGCGGGCCTGGGTTATGAGCCGCTGCCGGGTGCCGCGTGGCGGTGGGAGGAGTGCCCGGCCGCTTCGGCGGAGCCGGACGATCCGCGCGCGGCGGTGGACCTGATCGCCGCCATCGACCTGCGCGAGCGGTGCGGGGAGGTGGCGACATGACCCGCTCGACTGCGGACCGGCTGATCGTGATCGGTGCGGCGGTGGTGATCGTGGCCCTGACCGGGGCGGCGTTCTGGCTGTCCTACGCGCACCTGGCGGAGATCGCCGAGGCGCACGGGCTGTCCGGCGCCCGCGCGTGGGCGTGGCCCGCGACGCTGGACCTGGGGATCATCGCGGGCGAGCTGTTGATGCTGCGCGCTGCGATCCAAAAGCGGGTCGACTGGTGGGCCATCGCGTTGACGGTGGCCGGGGCCGGTGGCTCCATCGTCCTGAACGTCTGGGGCGTCGGCGCGAACGCCGAGGCGCTGGACTACGTGGTGGCCGCCGTACCGCCGTCGGCCGCACTGCTGGCCTTCGCCGTGATGATGCGCCAGGTCCACCGCTGGCTCGCCCACACCGGCCCGGCGCCGGTGGTCGCCGATCCGGTCGTGCCGCTGGACGCCCCGGTGGTCGTGCACCCGGACGTCGAGGTGACCATCGACCGCGTTCCGCCGGTGCCCGTCGACCATCCGGCGCCGGTCGGCCACCGGGCGCCGGTGGTGCCGGCCACGCTGCCGCCGGCGCCGGCTGTCGAGGCTCGGGAGATGACCGGCGCGGTGCCCGCCGAGGCCCCCCGCCGGGTGGTCACCGAGGTGGTTGCCCTGACCCCCGCCGAACTGCGACGACGGGCCCGTTCCCTGCACCGCCGGGCGGTCACCGCCACCGGCCGGCCGGTGACCATCGAGGCCCTGCGCACCGAACTCGGTCTCTCCCGCCGGGACGCCGCCGCCCTGCGCCGCGAAGTGGTCACCGGCACCGAGCAGGAAGGCGAGCAGCGATGACCGCGAACCTTCCCGCCCACCGGCACCACGCCGGGTGCGGCTGCTACCTCCCCGACGGCACGCCGGTGGTCGACCAGCCGCTCGCACCGCCCGCCTGGACCGGGCCGGCGGTGGTCCACCAGCACATCCACCAGGCGCCCCCGGACCGCACCCTGGCCCGCTTCGCCCTCGGGGCCGGTGTCGGCGGCGGGGCGGTGGCCGCGGCCGTGATCCTCGGGCCGGTCATCACCGCGGCCCTGGCGGCGATGACCGTGCACCTGGCGACCGCCGGCACCGCGCTGGTGGTCATGGCCTGGGCGGTGGTGACCGTGATCCGCGTCGTCACCGAGGCCCGCAATCGCCCCGCTCCCCCTCCCGCCCGCCGTTCCCG
>NZ_VKHT01000880.1 GCF_014141535.1 Streptomyces alkaliphilus
GGGGAGCACAGCAGGGCGACGCGCACCCGGTCGAGGTCGCCGGGGTCGGTGGTGCCGGTGAACCCGCCCGCGAGCATCCGGCGGACCTCGGCCGTGGTGAGCACGCCCTCGATCGGCGACCGGCCGGCGGTCAGGGCCGCCACGGCACCCGGGTCGGGGTCCCAGCCGAGGGTGACGAGCCCCGCCGAGACGGCGGCGCGGGCAGCGGGGAGCCCGAGGTGTCCCAGGCCGAGGACGGTGAGATCTGCGGGCACGGAGGGGCAACCCCTTCCCGGATCGAGTACCACAAGGTGAGAGTCAGCTTAAGCGGATATATGACAGATTCGGTGGATTGTTCCGGTGGGTGCCGTCGCGCCCACGCGCCCGGACCTCCGCCCCTCCCCTCGAACCGATCGTCACGCCCCGGGGGGGACCCGCCGAACGGGGTGTCATCCGGTCGCGCCCGACCCCGGGGCGCCCTCCGAGGAGGGGTGACGGCACGTCATCCGTCACCCCTCGGATCCCCGGCTTCGCCCTGCGTCCCGGTGGCCCCGCGCGGCCGGTGAACGCTCCCCCGCGCGGGGGGATTCCACACCGCCCCTGCAGCGATTGCCCGCCCGGGATGGGTGACAATGACTCCGGACGCCGGAGGGGACACATCGCATGGGCCAGCACAACGGGGAGAACGGGGCGCGCGAGGGCGTGATCCCGACAAGAGCCCCGCGCGGGAACGGAACACCGAAGGACTCGCCCGGGGACCGGGGGAGCACCGACCGGAACGAGGGGGCGGCGGACCCGGGAACGGTGAACGGCCCGCTCGGGGAGGGGAGCGCGGCAGGGAGCACCGACGTGCCGCCGGCCCGTCGCCCGCGCACCCCGGACGGGACCGGATCCGATGTCGGGGCCCGGGAGGGCCGACGGATCGCCGAGGGCGGTGACCCGCGCGCCGTGCCCGCCCCGCGCCCCGCCGGGGCCCGGGCCGATCTCCGCAAGGCGGACGACCCCTCACCGGACGAATCCTCACCGGACGATCCCTCATCGGGTGACCCCTCATCGGAAGGCGGCGCCGAGGCTCCCGCCGTCGACACGCCCCGCACCCCCGAACTCCCCTCCGACGGGGAGGCGACCACCACCACCGTCTCCCCACCCGCCGCGGCACGCCTGCTCAGCGGTCGCTACCGGCTCGGGGACGTCGTCGGCCGGGGCGGCATGGGCACCGTCTGGCACGCCACGGACGAGATCCTCGACCGCGCCGTCGCGGTGAAGGAACTGCGCCTGCCACCCGGCGTGGACGACACCGAACGCCGTCGCCTGGTCACCCGGACCCACCGCGAGGCCAAGGCGATCGCCGCCATCCGCAGTCGCGGCGTGGTGACGATCTACGACGTGGTCGACGACGGCTCCCGGCCGTGGATCGTCATGGAACTGATCGAGGGCCGCTCCCTGGCCGAGATCATCCGCGAGGACGGCCCGATGTCGCCCCTACGGGCGGCGGAGATCGGCCTGGCCGTACTGGACGTGCTGCGCGCCGCCCACGAGCGCGGCATCCTGCACCGCGATGTCAAACCCTCCAACGTGCTCGTCTCCGAGGCCGAGGGTCGGGTCGTGCTCACCGACTTCGGCATCGCGAAGGTGGAGGGCGACCCCTCCATCACCTCCACCGGCATGCTGGTCGGCGCCCCCTCCTACATCTCCCCCGAACGGGCGCGCGGCGAGAACCCCGGCCCGGCCGCCGACCTGTGGTCGCTGGGCGCCCTGCTGTACTGCGCGGTGGAGGGGCGACCCCCCTACGACCGGGGCGGCCCCATCGCCACCCTCTCGGCCGTGATGAACGATCCGCTGGACCCGCCACGTTCGGCGGGTCCGCTGGGGGAGGTCATCACCGGACTGCTCGCCAAGGACATCACCGCCCGCCTCGACGAGTCCGGTGCCCGCCGCGCCCTGCGCGTCGCCCGGGAGGCCGCCTCCGCCGAGGGGCCGGCCGGCTCCTCCGAGACCGTCACCCTCGGCCGGGCCGAAACGGCCGCCGTCCGCGCCGGCGGGAGCGGGGGCGACGCGAAACCCGCGGACGACGCACCCCGGACCCCGCCCCGCCCGACCTGTCTCTTATACA
>NZ_VKHT01000881.1 GCF_014141535.1 Streptomyces alkaliphilus
GGGCGGGGGTCCTCACGGGCGTTTCCCCTTCCTGCGTCCGGGGGGAGCCACCGCGGCGGCGTCGGCCAGGCCGATCTCCGCCGCGAGGGCCCACATGGCGCGGCGCACGGCCCCGCGTGGATCGAGGTCCTGGATGCGTCCGGAGTCCTGGGCGTCCTGCAGTTCGCGGAAGCCGGCCGGGATGACGGAGGTCGCCACGGGGGTTCCGGTGATGCGCGAGATCAGCTGGGGTTGCACGGGGCCGGTGCGGCCGTGGCGGTTGACCACGGTGAGCAGTTCGCGCGGCTTGCGGATGTGCAGTCGGTCCCACATCCGCACGGTGCGGTTGACCGCCCGTACGGCGATCACGTCGGGGGTGGCGACCAGCAGTGCGGTGTCGGCGGCCTCCACGGCGGTGGCGCCGGCGGGGCTGGTGTGGGAGCCGCAGTCCACGATCACGGTGTCGTAGCGGGCGCGGACCGCGTTGAGCAGGCGGCGGGTGGAGTCCTCGGTGACCTCCTCGCCGCGTTCGCCCTCGGCCGGGGCGATCAGCAGGGACAGGCCGGTCTCGTGCGGGAAGACCGCCTCGGCGAGGACCTGGGCGGAGATGTCCGGGAGGCCGGCGAGGTCGACGACCGAGCGGCGGAACTGCACGTCGAAGTAGGAGCCGACGTCCCCGCCGAGCAGGTCGAGGTCGACCAGGGCGACGCCGCGCCCGTCGCTCTGCGTGGCGGGGGCGTCGGGGGTCGGACCGTGCAGGTGTGCGGCGAGTGCCAGTTGACAGGCGAGGATGGTGGCGCCCACCCCGCCCTTGGCGCCGGAGACGGTGACCAGACGGCCGGTGGGGCCGGTTTCGAGGGGGACGGCTCCCAGGCCGAGGTGACCGCGTACGCCCGAGGCCCACTGCGCGGCGGCGGCGAGCCGGGCGCCGAGTTCCTCGCGTTCCAGCGGGACGGCGGTCAGACCGCGGGCGCCGGCGTCCATGGCGGCGGAGTACAGGCCGGCGGTGGGGTCGGCGGTGGCGAGGACGACGCCGACGGCCGGGAACCGCATCGCGACCTCGCGGACCAGTTCCAGGGCCGGCATGGGGCCGATGGCCTCGTGGACGAGGACGACCTCGGGTAGGTCGGCGGGGTTGCCCGCCGCCAGGGCGCCGAGGGTGTCGAGGAGGGCGACGGAGTCGGGGACGGCCCGGGTGGGCTCCAGGCCGGGCAGTTGACCGACCAGGGTGATCATGGCCCGGGCGAGGTCGGGGTCACCGGCGGCGGGGAGAACGCGCATGGTCATCGCGGGCCTGCTCATTCCTGGAAGAACTGGAGGGGATCGATGTGCGGGTTTTCCAGCAGGTCGCCGATGATCGTGTAGGTGCGCTCCTCCTCGGGGATCTCGCGTTCGTCACCGGGCGCGACCAGTGCCAGACGGATCTGTTCGGCGAACGCCTCCGCGAAGGTGACGCGCTGGGCGTCGAGGTGGTCGAGGGCGAAGGTGATGGGCACGGCCTGCGTGCGGACGCGGTCCTGTTCCACGTCGGTGAGGTCGCCGACCTCGATCACCCTCGCGTTGTTGACCATCAGTCGGACCATCTCGTAGCGCCGGTCGGAGTCCTCCGCCACGTCCTCGACGGTGTAGGCGGCGTAGAGGTTGATGGTGGAGCCGGGTCGGATCTTGCCCGCCACGCCGGTGGAGGCGTCGATGAGGACGGCGATCTCCTGTTCCCCCTCGGCGAGTTCCGGTATGGGGGCGATCATGTCGCGTTGCAGGAGGGCGCCGGGGGACAGGGGGCCGACGGCGACCATGTCCCGGATGTCGGACAGGTCGGTGACGGCGGAGTCGGGGAGGTACCGCTCGGGGAGGTCGACCTCGGTGAACCAGGCGGGGTCCAGGGGTTGGTGCGGCTCGATCTCCTCGGCGACCTCGTAGGCGGTGACCTCGGGACCGACCTTGGACTGGGCGTCCCGGACCACGGCGAGGACCGCGAGGAAGGCGGCGAGGGCGAGCAGTGCCGAGAAGGTCAGCAGGACGGCACCGCGTCGCTGGCGAGCGTTCATGTGGTCCGGTTCTCCATCGGGACGGGCGCGGGGATCCCGGACTCCGGGCGGTCGGAGGGATCGG
>NZ_VKHT01000882.1 GCF_014141535.1 Streptomyces alkaliphilus
CCCCCGGTCGTGACCCCCGCGGCCCGGACGCCCGCCACCGTGCCCGCCGGGCCGGTGGCCGTGTCCGTGCGGGAGGTGCACAAGACCTATCCCGGCGCCCGCCGTCCCGGCCGTCGCCGCCGCCCGCTCGGTGACGAACCGACGGGCCCGTCGGGGACCGGGCCCGTGCATGCCAGCGCGGGCATCGATCTGGAGGTGGGTCGGGGTGAGATCTTCGGTCTCCTCGGCCCCAACGGCGCGGGCAAGACGACCCTGGTCCGCCAGCTGACCGGCCTGCTGCGGCCCGACTCCGGCTCCATCGAACTGTTGGGCCACGACGTGGTCCGGTACCCCCGCCGTGCCCCCCGCCTCCTGGCCCATCTCGGCCAGGACTCCACCGCCCTGGACGAGCTCACCGTCGCGGTCGCGGCCGAGACCACGGGCGTGCTGCGCGGCCTGGACCGCGCCGACGCCCAGCGGGAGACCGGTGAGGTCCTGGAGGAGCTGGGTCTGACCGCGTTGGCGGCCCGTCCCCTGGCCCGGCTCTCCGGCGGTCAGCGCCGACTGGCCTGCGTCGCCGCCGCGCTGGTGGGTCGGCGGCCCCTGTTGATCCTGGACGAGCCCACCGCGGGCATGGACCCGGTGGCCCGCCGGGCGGTGTGGGCCGCGGTGGACCGGCGCCGCGCCGAGCACGGGACCACCGTCGTTCTGGTCACCCACAACGTCATCGAGGCCGAGACCCTGTTGGACCGGGTGGCGGTCCTGGAGGCCGGGCGGGTCATCGCCTGCGACACCCCCGGGGGGTTGAAGGCGATGGTCGGCGACGAGGTGCGGCTGGACCTGGTGTGGCGGGACCGGGCGCCGACGGACGTCCCGGCGGTGGCCGCGCTGCGCCGGCTCGTCATCGGTGAGCCGATCGATCCCGCCGGTTCCGGCCGGCGGTGGACGCTGCGCCTGCCCCCCGAGGAGGCCCGGGCCGCCGTCGCGGCCGTCACCACCGGCCCGGCCTTCGCGGCCCTGGACGATTTCACCCTGGCCACCCCCACCCTGGAGGACGTCTACCTGGCCCTGGGCGGCAGTGGACGTGGGCTGGTGCGCTCGTGACGATGGCCGATCCCCGTGAGCGTCCCGCCACGACCGAGGTGCCCGTCGCCCGCGCGGCCGAAGCCGGGCCCGCCGACCCGGCCTCCGGCGTCGCCGACGGACCCGCTCCCGAACCCCTGGCCCCCGGCGCCCGGCCGTCGGCCGCGTTCGGCGCGGTCTACCGGGCCCAGCTCTCCCGCGCGCGGGTCGCGCGCATACCGCTGTTGTTCGTCGCGAGCTTCCAGTCCGTCGGCATCATGATCCTCATGCGGGGGGTCGTGGACGGCGGCACCGGGGAGGAGGCGCGGGCGGTCGTGGCCGGCTCCACCGTCCTGGTCGTGGCCTTCGTGGCACTCAACCTCCTCGCCCAGTACTTCGGACGCCTGCGGGCCACCGGTGGCCTGGACCACTGGGCCACCCTTCCGGCCCCGGCCGCCTCGGTGGTGCTGGGCACGGCCGCCGCCTACGCCTCCTTCACCCTCCCCGGGGCCCTGGTCACCGCGCTCATCGGATGCGCGCTGTACCAGGTGCCGGTCACCGGACTGTGGCTGCTGATCGCCGTCGTGCCGCTGGCCGGCGCGGCCCTGGCGGGCCTGGGCGCCGCGCTGGGGCTGCTCGCGCCCCGTCAGGAGTTGGCCACTCTCGCCGGGCAGCTGGGCATGTCGGCCGCCCTTCTGTTGGGTGTGCTGCCCGCATCACGGATGCCGGAGCCGATCCAATGGCTGCGGGACCTCCTCCCCTCCACCTACGGTGTCGAGGCGTTGGCCGAGGTGTTGGCCCCCGGACCGGACTGGGGGTCGGTGGCGGCGAACCTGGCGGTCTGCGGGGCGTTCGGCCTCCCGGCGCTGGCCCTGGCCGGTTGGGCGTACCGACGCGCGGCGGGGCGTTGAACGGACTCCTCCCCCTCCACCGGCGCCCCGGGGGGCGGTGGGCGCCCTCTCCGACATCCGATCTCGCCCGAACAGACGTCCTCCGGGTCGAACGCCCCGCAGACCGCCAGGTGCGCCGCCACCGACCCCCCGTCCGG
>NZ_VKHT01000883.1 GCF_014141535.1 Streptomyces alkaliphilus
AACAGGGGCCTAAGAGACAGGAACAGGGGCCGGCCATCCTTGGCGGTGTTGGGGCCGGGGTGGCCTTGGTGGCCGCCACGCTCCTCGATCAGGCTTTGGGGCAGGACAGTTGGCCGGGCCCGCTCGAGTGGTTCCGTGCGCATCCGTGGGTGGGCTTTCCGGTGGGATACGTCCTCGTGTGGGTCCTCGGAGTGGGTGTGCGGAGATGGAGGTCCCGGGTCTCCTCCCGGGTACCGCCGCCCCCCGAATGGGTGGTGGACCGCGACCAGCTCTCGACCGCTGCCCGCGCGTTGCTCCGGCGGCGGTGGCGCAAGCCCTCCGACACGGTTCTGATCTGTGGCGCCGGTGGCTTCGGCAAGACGATTTTGGCCACCATGGTCGCCAACCACCGCGGGGTCCGACGACGGTTTCCCGGTGGCATCGACATGGTCACCATCGGTCGCGCGGTACGGGGGCCCCGGGCGATCGCCGCGAAGGTCGCGGGGACCGCCCGGTATCTGACCGATGGTGACGTGGAGTTCCCCGACCCGGACGAAGCCGGCTCCCGCCTGGGCGCGTTGATGGACTCCGGCCCACGCCGTCTGTTGATCCTCGACGATGTGTGGGAGTACGACCAACTGGCCCCGTTCATGCGGGGAGGCTCCCGGTGCACCCGTCTGATCACCACCCGGGATCCACACCTGTTGACCGAGGCGGTCACGCGAATCGAAGTCGGTGACATGGAGCCGGAGCAGGCCCGGGAGGTGCTGACCCGGGACCTCTCCGGCCTGATCCCCCCGTCGTTGCTGGATGAACTGCTCGCTGTCACGGGGCATTGGGCTCTCCTCCTGAGGCTCACCAACAGGCTGATCTTCCAGCAGGTCTCCACGGGGCGTGATCCGGTGGAGACCGCGGAGGAGGTCCTCGCGGAGTTGAGGGCGCGTGGCCCGGTGGGGGTGGACCATCTGAACGAAGTCGGTGTCCTCGACATCGACGACCCCCGACAGCGCGCCGGTGCCGTCGGAGTGACCATCAAGGCGTCCACCGACCTCCTTCCGCCGGGTGGGTTCGAGAGGTACGCCGAGTTGTCGATCTTCCCGCAGGGCGATCCCGTGCCGGTGAAGTTCGTGCTCCTGTTGTGGAAGGAGACGGCCGGAACACCACCCGGAGAGGCCCACCGGTTGATCGACAGGCTGCGGGGCCTTTCCCTGGTATCCCTTCGGGAAACCGGTGAGGGGGGCGTCATTCTGCACGACGTGCTGCGGGACTACCTGCGTGCCGAACTCGGTGAGGAGCGGGTGAGCCGGTTGACTGCCCGGTGGCTGGCAGTCGTGGGCCCGGGAGGGGACGGAGGCCGTGGGGCCTTCGCCACTCCGCACCCCGATGACGCCGGTACCGAGCGGTGAGTCGAGGTCGGCGAGGTCCGGATCCGCCATCGGACGGCGCCAGAACCTACTGGATGGCCCATGTCATCAGGATGATGCTCCAGGCGAATCAGGTGGCGGAGGCGGAAGCGGAGGCCTCCGACCCGGGGCGGATCGAGGAGCGACTGGCCCGTGAATCCGCCGTCGACATAGCCGCCGACCTGGCCCGGGTACCCACCCCGGCCGCCGCCGCCCGTGCCGAGGCGTTCGCCCGCACCGTCCATCTGCTCGCTCCCACCGACCCCCGTCACTCCCTCCGGGACGTCCTGCGCAGCCGGCTGGCCGATGTGCCCGAATGGCGGGAGTCCTTGACGGAACACGATCGGAGGTCGGTGGGATCGGGCGCCCGGTTGGCCAACGCCTGGCCCCTGCCGGATCTTCCGGAACCGGTCGAAACCAACACGTTGTGGGGGCGCCGTCACGCCGTGGTGTGCATCCGGTTCCTTCCCGGTGGAAGGAGGATCGCGACACTGGGCGTCGACGGATACGTGAAGGTGTGGGACCGGCGGGCGGGTCGGTGCGAGACGACCTTCGTCCCCGGGGCGGCCCACGGGCGGATCGTGGCTCTGGCCCCCTTTCCCGATGGTGTTCGACTGGCGGCCGGGACCGATCGAGGCGCCCTTCTGATTCTGCGCGCGACCGACGGGGGGTCCGCCGACGACCCCGTGGTCGTTCTCCCGGGC
>NZ_VKHT01000884.1 GCF_014141535.1 Streptomyces alkaliphilus
GTCTCCGTCTCCGGCTCGGGGCCGGGAGCGGCCGCGACCGACCCGGCCCCGGCCGCTCCCGGCCCCGAGCCGGAGACGGAGACCGCGCCCGCCGGCCCGAAGATCCTGGCGAAGTGGGAGAAGTGGCTCCTTGCCCTGGGCGTGCTGCTGGGCACCGGCGTGGCCACCCTCGGACTGATCTCCTCCTACCAGGCCCTCGAAGCCAAGGCCGCCGCGCCGCCGGAGGACGGCGGCTGGGGCTGGGCCTGGCCCTGGCTCCTGCCCGTCGGTGTCGACCTGAGCATCCTGGCCTTCAGCATCGTCAACTTGTTGCTGGTGCGGTTCGACCGCCCGTTGTGGTGGGTCAAGTGGGTGCCCCGGGCCGGTACGGCGGTCACCGTCTACCTCAACTGGGAGGCGGCCAGCAGCCTCCCGTCCCAGATCGGGCACGCCGTCCTCGCCTCCCTCTGGGTCGTGTTCTCCGAGATCGCCGCCCACCTGTACGCCGCGCACATCGGCGCCACCAAGGGCCGGATCAAGCGCGAGCGGATCCCGCGCTCCCGCTGGCTGCTGGCTCCCTTCTCCACGCCGCGGATCGCCCGCCGGATGCGCCTGTGGAACCTGACCTACCGCCAGGCGTTGGAGCAGGACCGCCAGGTCCGCATCTACCGCGAGCGCCTGCGCCAGCGCCACCACGACCGGGGCCGCCGATGGAAGGAGGCGTGCACCCCCGAGGAGATGTTGCCGTTCAACCTCGGACCCCTCGGATTCAGCGTGGAAGACGCCCTCGCGGTCCCCACCCTGGAGGACGTTCGCGAGCAACAGCGCAAGGGGAGGGCCGCCCTTCAACGAGCCGAGGCCGCCGTTCAACAGGTCGCCGCCGACGTTCAAGTGCGCGACGCCGAGATTCAAGCAGAGATCGACCGCGTTCAATCCGAGGGCCGCCTACGGGTCGCCCGACAGGCAGCCGAAGCCAAGATCGAAGCCGAGATTCAACGGGCGGAAGCCGACGTTCAACGACAGGCAGCCGAGGCCCAAGCCGAAACCCGACGCATTCAAGACGAGACCGAGGCCCATTCAACCCGTCTCGCCGAGGAGACCGAGCGGCGCCGGCTCGCCCTGGACCGCGAGCGCGAGGAAGCGCAACTACGCGCTGACCTGGAGCGCACCCGAATCCTCGCGGAGCAGAAGGTGCTGGAGGCCGAGGCCGAGACCGAGATCCAGGCCCGCATCAAGACAGTCGAGGCCAAGGAACGCGAGGAGCAACTCCGACTGGAGAAGGAGGCCCGCGAGCACGAGGCCGCCATCGCCAAGGCCATCGAGGAGGAGGCTGAACGCCGACTCCGCACCGCTGAACACGAGCAGCAGACGGCCGCACAGCTCACCGCCAAGGCCCGCGAGGTGCAGCAGAAGGAGGAGATCGAGCAGCGCCGCGAGGCCAACCGGCAGGTCGAGGAGAAGCGCGCCGCTGAACACGCCACCGCACTCGCTGAACTGAAGGCCCGCGCCGCTGAACACGAGGCGCGCGCCGCTGAACGCGCCGCGATGGCCCGCCTCGGGCAGGTCGACTGGGACACCCACCGCGTCGCCGCGATGCTGCGGGCCGCCGCCATCGACCCGAGCCGCGAACGGGTCACCGTCGCCACCGTCGCGACCGAGCTGGGGGTGTCCACCGGCACCGCCCAGGACCGCATCAAGCGCGCCCAAGTGCTTCTGGAGAACGACGGCGACAGCATCCCGGCGTTGCGGCCGGTCGCCTGACCCACCCGATCCCGGCCCCGGGGCCCCACCGAGGGGCCCCGGGCCATCCACACCCCTTTCGGAGGACCCCGTGACGACCCGACTGCGCACCCTGGCCCGTCGTCATCTGCCCGCTGTCCTGGCGCTCCTGATCGGCCTGGCCGCCGGTATCGCCACCACCGAGACCCTGCTGCACACCGGCCTGGACCGCCTGCCGGCGATGCTCCTCGGCATGGCTGCGGTGGTCGCCGCGCACCGGCTGGCCACGGCCGGGATCGCCTCCCGGACGCGCTGCCCCGGAGAGACCGTGTGTGCCACCTGCGGGATGTGCCCGGAGTGCCGCAACGCCTTCCCCGCCCCCTGATCC
>NZ_VKHT01000885.1 GCF_014141535.1 Streptomyces alkaliphilus
AGGTGTGTATAAGAGACAGGGGGGTGGTGGGACGGCGACGGGCGAGGACGAGGTCGGTGGAGCCCGCCCGCACGGGTTCGGCCATCCGGGTGAGGGCCCGGGGGTCGAGGGTGGCATCGCAGTCGCAGAAGGCGACCAGATCGGCCTCGGCGGCGAGGAGACCGGCGTGGCAGGCGGCGCCGAAGCCGCGCCGGGTCTCCCGGATCACGCGGGCGCCGAGTTCGGCGGCGATCCGCGCGGATCCGTCGGTGGACCCGTTGTCGACGACCAGGGGGCGCCAACCGGGAGGGATGCGGCCCAGCACCCAGGGCAGGGCGGCGGCCTCGTTCAGGCAGGGCAGCACGAGGTCCCCGTGGATGTCCGGACGGACGTCCCCCGGGGCCCCGACCTCCCGGGAAGCGGTCTCGCTCATCCGATTCCCCTTCCGATGGGACGGCGGTGGTGACCGGTGGCGGTCGGGGAGCGTCGGACTCCCGCGGTCGCTCCGCCGTCCGGAACGCCGGGAACACGCCTCGACAACGAACACGACCAGTTGCTCATAACAAAAAGCTAACTTCATGTGAACGCCAACGGTGGGACCTGCCGCTCACCGCGCGCCGTACCCGTCCCGGTCGCCTCCGCCGTACCGCTCGTCTCTCCGGAAACAGCCACCTCATGCCGATCCGGCCCCGGAACCCGGGGCCCGGGATCTCCCGTTCGCCCCGGTCACCGGGGCGAACGGACCGGCTCGGCGGGTCGCAGCGGATCGGCCGCGAACCGCGTCATGCCCTCGGCGAACCCCACCCGGGGCCGCCACCCCAGCTCCTCCCGCAACCGCGAGGAGGATGCGGTGATGTGTCGGACGTCGCCGAGCCGGTACTCCCCCGTCAACCGGGGGGCGGGACCGCCGAAGGCATCGGCGAGCGCCGTGGCCATCTCCCCCACCGTGTGCGGGTCACCGCTGCCGGTGTTGTAGGCCCGCAGCGTTCCCCTCGGACGGGTCTCCAGTGCGTCCAGGGCCGCCAGGTTGGCCGCCGCCACGTCCGTGACGTGCACGAAATCCCGACGCTGGGCCCCGTCCTCGAAGACCCGGGGCGCCTCGCCGCGTTCCAGCGCCGAGCGGAAGAAGGAGGCCACCCCCGCGTAGGGGGTGTCGCGCGGCATCCGCTCCCCGTACACGTTGTGGTAGCGCAGCGAGATCGCCCGGGCGCCCTCCGCGCGGGCCCAGGCGGCGGCCAGATGCTCCTGGGCCAGCTTGGTCGTCGCGTAGACGTTGCGCGGATCGAGGGGGGCGTCCTCGCCGACGAGGCCGGGCTCCAGGTCGCGCCCGCACCGGGGGCAGGGCGGTTCGAAACGACCGGCGTCCAGTGCCTGCGGCGCCCGGGGCCCCGGGCGCACGGTCCCGTGCTCCGGGCAGGTGTAGCGCCCCTCCCCGTAGACCACCATGGAGCCGGCGAGTACCAGTCGCCGGATGTCGAGGCGCGCCATCGCCTCGAGCAGGACGGCGGTCCCCAGGTCGTTGCGCGAGACGTACTCCACCGCGTCGGAGAAGCCGTTGCCCAGGCCGACCATGGCCGCCTGGTGGCAGACCGCGTCCACCCCGGCGAGGGCCCGTTCCACCGCCTCGGGGTCACGGACGTCACCCTGGTACCAGGGCACGTCGGGATGATGGTGCCCGCGCGGCTCGGTGTCGAGCACCACGGGCACCCTTCCCGCCGTGATCAGGACGTCGACGACGTGGGAACCGATGAATCCGGCACCGCCGGTGACCAGTACGCGCATCTCCTCACGCTAGGTCGCCCGGGCGTCCCGGGGGCGCCGGCCGTGCCGGCGCGGCGTGTCGGGCCCCGGCGTCGGCACGCCACCCGAGGGGGCGTGCCGACGCCGGGCGCTCAGCGGCGACGGACGCCTGCGGCCAGGTCCTCCGCGAGCTCCCGCACCCGGGAGAGGGCCGCGACGGTGTCCACCGGGGCTCCGGGCTCGCCCTCCCCGTCCGCCGCGGGCAGCAGGAGTTTGACGAAGGCGGATCCCACGATCACGCCGTCCGCGTACCCCGCCACCTCGGCCGCGTGGGCCGGGGAGGAGACCCCCAGACCGACGCAGACC
>NZ_VKHT01000886.1 GCF_014141535.1 Streptomyces alkaliphilus
GGACCCCGGACCCCCTCGACCGCGCCGACGGTCCCGACGAACGCGACACGGAACGGACGCCCCCCGCCGCCCCCGGCGGGACGGACGGCGCGCTCCGGGTGCGGCGGTTGTACTGCGACCGCGAGGGCACCGAGGCCCTGCGGGACGTCACCCTCGACGTGGACGAGGGTGAGATCCTGGCGGTGATCGGCCCCCGGGGCTCGGGGCGCAGCAGTCTGTTGGGCTGCCTGGCGGGACGACTGCCGGTGCGCGAGGGCGAGGTGTGGTTCGGTGACCTCCCGGTGCACGCCCTCCCGGAGGCGGCCCGGGCCCGGATGCGCCGCGAGCACGTGGGGTGGATCGGCGACGCGCCGCGACTGCTGCCGGAGCTGACCGCGCGGGAGAACGCCGCGCTGCCGCTGCTGCTGGCCGGTACCGGCTCGCGGACCGCGCACCGGGTCGCCGGGGAATGGCTGGCCCGCCTGGACGCCGACGGTTTCGCCCGCCGGCGTCCGGCCGCCCTGACCCGGGCCCAGCGGCAGCGGGTGGCCATCGCCCGGGCCCTGGTCACCGGCCCCACCGTGCTGCTCGCCGACGAACCCGGCGCCCCCCTGCGCGGACGGGATCGGCTGTGCGCCCTGCGGGCCCTGGTGGCGGCCGCCCGCTCCCACCACATCACCGCCGTGATCACCGGTACCGGCTCCGAACTGTCCGGGCTGGTGGATCGTGTCGTCACCCTGGAGGACGGTCAACTCGTGGACTCCGCCCCGATCACCGGCGCCCCCACCGCGCCCGAGCCATGCTCGCTGCCCGGCTAGCGCGTCGCGGCCCGATGCCGCTCCTGGCACGCCGCGTTCCGTTGCTCCTCGCCTCCGGCGGTACCTGCCTGGTGCTGCTCGGTGTCCTCGCCCGGGCTCTGGAGCAACCGGGCACGGCGGGCGGGGCGACGCTCGCCGTGATCGGTTCCCTGTTGCCGCTCGCCGCCACCGGCCACCTGGCCGCGACGCTCGCGCGTACCTGTCCCCCACCGTGGATCCGGGCGGAGCTGGGTGCGCTGGGCGCCGGCCGCGGCCGCACGGCAGCGCTGGTGGGCGCCTCATCGGGGTTCCTCGCCCTGATGGGGTGCCTGCCGGCCGTGGCCCTCTTCCTGTACGGACGCGGCACCCCGGACGGTGCGGGCGGACACCTCGCCGGCCTGCCGGCGGTGGGCACCCCGACCCTGGTGGCCCTGGTGCCCCTGGTGGTGACGGGCTCCGCCGCCCTGGCGGCCCGTGCCCCCGGCGACCGTCACGGCGCCGGGTACCGGGCACCCGTCCCCGTCATCACGGCGGCCGGCCCCGCGATCGGCACCCCCGGAACGACGATCGGAACGACGATCGGCACGACCGCCGACACCGCCACGGCACCGGCGGACCGGCCGCCCGGGGAACCGGCGCACGATGCGCGACCCGACGCGGGCCGGTCGTTCTCCGCCGGGGCGGCACTGATCGGCACCGGGGTGGCCATCACCTCGCTCACCGCTCCCGGTGGCCCGGGGCACGCGGGTACCGGTCCGTGGGAACTGCCCGGAGTCCCGGCCGGCATCGGCCCGGGTGTGGTGGGCGGCTGGGCTCTCGTGCTGATCGGCACGATGGTGGCCGGACCCGCCCTGCTCGCCCTGTGCGGTCGTCTCCTGCTGTTCCGACGTCCCGGAGTGCGCCGGATGCTGGCCGGGCGCGCCCTGCTGACCGATGCACCGCACCGGGGTCGGGCGTTCGGGGCGCTGGTCGCCGCGTCCGCCGCGGTACCGGCCGCACTCGTGCTGCTGCACCCGCCGGGGGCGCTCACGGCGCTCGGCCTGGGGGTGACGGTGTTCGCCGCCCTGGCCGCCCTCCCGGTGTCCGGGGGAGCGAACCGGTGGGAGCGCGCGGAGGACCGGGAGACCCTGCTGCTGCTCGGCGCTCCGCACTCGCTGGCCCGGGAGTTGACGCTGTTGCGCCTGGGTGCCGGGGCACCGGTGGTGGTCCTCGCGGCGATGCTCGTCGCGTGGCTGCTGGTGCTGCCGTTCGGCTGAGGTTCCGGGGCACTCCCCCGGGGCCGGTCGGGGTCCGGGAGGTGGGGC
>NZ_VKHT01000887.1 GCF_014141535.1 Streptomyces alkaliphilus
CTCCTCCGCCCCGGCGCCGGCCGCCGTTCGGGCGACCCGCGACGTCGATCGCAGCGACCCCGAACTGCGCCGCTGGGTGCACGAGGCGATCCGGTTGGTGAAGGCCGACGCCAACCGCAGCGCCGACACCCACCTGCTCTCCTTCCCGCTCCCCGCCCGGTGGGGTATCGACCTCTACCTCAAGGACGAGTCCACCCACCCCACGGGAAGTCTCAAGCACCGTCTGGCCCGCTCGCTGTTCCTCCACGGGCTGTGCAACGGCTGGATCCGTCCCGGTCTGCCGGTCATCGAGGCGTCCAGTGGTTCCACCGCGGTTTCCGAGGCGTACTTCGCCCGGCTCATCGGGGTGCCCTTCATCGCCGTGGTGCCGCGTTCCACCAGCGCCGAGAAGACACGGCTGATCGAGTTCCACGGTGGCCGCTGCCACCTGGTGGACGACCCCGGCGCGGTGTACCGCGAGTCGGCCCGCCTGGCGGAGGAGACCGGCGGCCACTACATGGATCAGTTCACCCACGCGGAGCGCGCCACCGACTGGCGCGGCAACAACAACATCGCCGAGTCGATCTTCGCCCAGTTGGCGATGGAGCGACACCCCGTGCCCGCCTGGATCGTGGCCACCGCCGGCACCGGCGGCACCTCGGCCACCCTCGCCCGCTACGTGCGGTGGATGCGGTACGACACGGGGGTCTGCGTCGCCGACCCGGAGAACTCCTGTTTCTTCGACGGTTGGGTCTCCGGGGACCCGGAGGCCACCAGCGCCGGCGCCTCCCGGATCGAGGGCATCGGCCGTCCCCGCATGGAGCCCAGCTTCCTCCCCGGGGCGGTGGACCGGATGATGAAGGTCCCCGACGCCGCCTCGGTCGCGGCCGTCCGGATCCTCGCCGAGGTGACCGGTCGGCGGGCCGGCGGTTCCACCGGCACCGGACTGTGGGCCGCGCTGCGGATCGTGGCCGGGATGCGGGCCGCGGGGCGACCGGGCTCGGTGGTCACCCTGCTGTGCGACCCCGGGGACCGCTATCTGGACCGCTACCACTGCGACGAGTGGACGCTCGCTCAGGGACTGGACATCGAGCCCTGCCGCGCGGTGATGCGCGCCTTCCTCGACGGCGGTCCGTGGGAGGAGGGCGTCGCCGGCTGACCCGGGCGCCCTTCCGGGGCGATCCGCCGGGCCCCCGGGGCCCGGGATTCAGATCACCGGCGCGATCACCACCTCGGGCACCCGATCCTCCAGGATCGCCCGCGCCTCGTCCGACAATCCGCCGTCGGTCACCAATACGTCCACCTCGTCCAGGGCCGCGAAGGTGCTCAGCCCCGTGGTGCCCCACTTGGTGTGGTCGGCGACCACCACCACCCGCCGGGCGGAACGGATGAAGTGCCGGTTGGTCTCCGCCTCCGCCAGGTTGGGGGTGGACAGACCGGCCTCCGCCGAGATGCCGTGCACCCCCAGGAACAGCAGGTCGAAATGGAGGGAGCCGATCGCGGCATCCGCCACCGGACCGACCAGCGCGTCCGACGGGGTCCGCACCCCACCGGTGAGCACCACCGTCGTGGAGCCGCCCTCCGGGGGCCGGGCCGCCGAATGGAAGACGTCGGCCACCCGCACCGAGTTGGTCACCACGGTCAGGTCCGGCAGATCGACCAGCTCCCCGGCCACCGCCCAGGTCGTGGTGCCCCCGGAGAGCGCCACGGCACTGCCGGGGGACGCCAGGGTCGCCGCCGCCCGGGCGATTCCCCGCTTGGCCGACTGTTCCAAACCCGATTTCGCCTCGAACCCCGGTTCGTGCGTGCGCCCCTCGATGACCGGTACCGCGCCGCCGTGCACCTTCTCCAGGGCCCCCTGGCGGGCCAACGCGTCCAGGTCCCGCCGCACCGTCATGTCGGACACCTGGAGCAGCCGGGTCAGTTCACTGACCCGCACCCCGCCCCGGCGGCGCACCTCCTCCAGGATGAGCGCCCGCCGCTGACCGGCCAGCAGATTCTGCTGATCGCTCCCGGACGGGGCGGCGGCTCCCGGACCGCCGTTTCCGGCCGCGCCCCCGGTGCCGCTCACCGTCTCACCCACCATCGCCTCCCTGTCTCC
>NZ_VKHT01000888.1 GCF_014141535.1 Streptomyces alkaliphilus
GGATCACGATCCCCGGGCGGGACGGGGAGGACGTTCCCACGGGGTCGGCGGACGCCTCCGGGAGGTCGGTGACCTTTTCGAATCGTTCACGGGGAGTTCGCCGGCCGCCGGGTCGCGCCGGAGCCCCCGCCGCCTCGGGGCCCCGGAACGGACCGTCACGGCACGAACGGTCCGCGAACCGTCCCGGGAGGACGATCCGCCCCTCGGGAGACGAACATCACGTCCGTTCGCCCACCCGCCCCGGCATCGGGTTCCGGGGGAATCCGATGCCGGGGCCGCGTCTTTCGTTCCCGATGGGGGATCCGGTGGTTCGCCCCCGGATTCCGCCCGGGGCGTCACCGACGACCATCGACCGGGGAAACGGAAAGGCGAGCGGAAAGGGGAAGGCGATTTCCCCACCCCCCGACTGCCCGTATCCGTCACCGACCGACCCGCGCAGGACGCCGAACGGCCGATCCGGAGACCACCTGAAGGGGAATTCCCCCGTTTTTCATCGGCTCCCGGAAAATCGGTCGGGGATTCCGTCGCGGAGCCGGGGGAGCCGGTTCCTCCGGGCGGGAAGGGATGCCTCGGAAGATCGCGCCCCGATCACATGCACGTCACGGCACGCCGGTTCGACTCGAAACACCCGGATCACCGGCTGTAATCTGGCGTGCGTGAACACCCGACGGATCTTTGCCCGGCTGGAGCAGGAGCCGCAGCGTCCCGACGCCGCGGCTCCCGCCATGAGCCCTGTGCGCAAAGCCCTGTTCGGGGCCACCGCGATGTTCTACACGGCGATCGTGGCCGCTGTGCTCACCACGTCCTCGCTGGTCCGTCTGGACTGGCAGATGATGTTCTTCCGACCCTACAAGCAGTGGCCGGAACTGCACCCCTTCCTGGACTGGTTCGTCGTCCTCGGGCAGCGCGGCCCGACGGCCGTGCTGATCGCCGCGTGGCTCGGGTGGCGCTCCTGGCGGCAGCGCACGCTGCGCCCCCTGCTGGTGATGGGCACCGCCCTGTTGCTGCTCAACGTGAGCGTGGGGGCCGCCAAGCTCGGCATGGGGCGGGAGGGACCGCACTACGCGAACGTGGTGGGTTCCAACGAGATGTTCCTGACCGGGGACATATTTCCCTCCGGGCACACCGCCAACGCGGTGGTGACCTGGGGCATCCTGGCCTATCTGGCCACCACCCCGCGGGCCCGGCGGATCCTGTCGGTCACGGCGGCGATCTTCGCGCTGGGGGTGGGGACCACCACCGCCTACCTCGGCACGCACTGGGTCAGCGATGTCCTGCTGGGCTGGGCGGCGGGGCTGTTGATCCTGTTGGGTCTGCCCTGGTTCGAGCCGCTCATCGCCCGGGCGGAGGTGCGGATCCTGACCACCAGGGACCGCCTGCGGGCCCGCATGGCCGCCGCCCGGGAGCCACGACTCCCGGACCCTGTGCGGTACCCCGCGCCGGAGCCGGCCGTCGCCGCGCCCCCGCCGGGCGACCGCCGCCCGGCGGTCGAACCGGCCGTGGCCGGTCGGGTACGACCGGGTGCCCGACCGACACCGGGCGAGCGCCGCCCCCACCGGGCCGCCTCCGTCAACCGTGCGCATCCGGGCGGGCGCCCGTCCGGTGACCATCCCTCGCGCCCGGTGGGCAGCCACTGAGACGGTCACCGAACGGTCCCGACGGTCCGCCGTGGGCCGGGAACGCGGTGCGCGGACGAACGCGGTGTCCCGACCCGGGCCTCAGCCCTCCCAGGCCCGTACCACCCGGCCGGCCTCCACGGCCAGGTTCAGGCGCCCGGCGATGTACTCCATCGTGATCACGGCGTCCGGTGGCAGGACCCGCACGGTGGACCAGCCGCGCTCGGCGGCGCGCCGGCGGGCGTCGGCCTCCGGGAGTCCGACGTAGGCGTCGGTGCCCTCCGCGGGGATGTGCGTCGGCGGACCGGTGGGATCCGGGGTCGCGCCGGACGAGCCGGGAACCTCCGGCATGTCGGGAACCTCGGGGACCTCGGGGACTCCGGGCGGGTTTCCGGGAGGTCGTCCGGCTCCGTCGGACGGGAAGGGACGACGGTCGGGATCCCGCTCCGGGGGTTCGGGGG
>NZ_VKHT01000889.1 GCF_014141535.1 Streptomyces alkaliphilus
TCCCGACCCTGCGACGGTGCACCCGGGCCTCCCGGGGCGCGAGGGTCGGGCGAGCCTCCAGCGGCCCGTGACCGGGAACGTTGGCGATGACCTCCTCCGTGCCGGCCCACCCCTCCGGCAGTTCCACCTCCACGTCCCGGCCGGTGAAGTTGGCCAGTACCAGCAACTCGGTGCCCCCCGCCGGGTACCGCCGGGTGAAGGCGTACACCTCCTCGCTGTCCGCGAACAGCAGGTGGAAATCGCCGTGTGTCACCGCCGGCTCGGTGTGCCGCAGCCCGATCAGCCGGCGGTAATGGTGGAACACCGAGTCCGGGTCCGCCACCTGGGCCTCGGCGTTGATCTCCCGGTGGTTCGGATTGACCGGCATCCACGGGGTGCCGGTGGTGAAGCCCGCCCGGGGGGAGGCGTCCCACTGCATCGGCGTGCGGGCGTTGTCCCGACTGCGGGCACGCAGAGCGGCCATCACCCGCTCCGGTTGCTCTCCCGCCGCGACCTCCTCCCGGTAATGGTTCAGCGACTCGATGTCGCGGAACTCCCCGATCCCGGCGAAGGGGGCGTTGGTCATGCCCAACTCCTCGCCCTGGTAGACGTACGGGGTGCCCCGGTGCAGGTGCAGGACGGTGGCGAGCATGGTGGCCGAACGGACGCGGTGTTCCGGGGAGTCGTCCCCGTAGCGGGAGACCACCCGCGGCTGGTCGTGGTTGCAGAAGTACAGGCTGTTCCAACCCACTTCCGCCAGACCGTGCTGCCACCGGGCGAACGACGCCTTCAGGTCGGTCAGCCGCAACGGGCGGAGGTCGAACTTCCCCGCCGGCCCGTAATCCAGCCCCACGTGCTCGAACTGGAAGACCATGTCCACCTCCCGCCGCGCCGGATCGGTGAACAGCCGGGCCTCCTCCACCGTGACCCCCGGCATCTCCCCGACCAACAGGAGGCGTTCGGGGTGCCCGGCGAAGACCTCGCGGTGCATCTCGGCCAGGAACTCGTGGATGCGCGGCCCACACACGCAGTGCGGGTCACGGTCGCCGTACCGTGCCCCCGGGGGGACATGACCGTCCGGCAGTTCCGGGTCCTTGGAGATGAGGTTGATGACGTCCATCCGGAAGCCGTCCACCCCGCGGTCCAGCCACCACCGCATCATTTCGTGGATCGCCCGCCGGACCCGCGGGTTCTCCCAGTTGAGATCCGGCTGCCGCGGGGAGAACAGGTGCAGGTGGTACTCACCGCCGGCCGGGTCGAGGGTCCAGGAGGGACCGGAGAAGAAGGAGCCCCAGTTGTTCGGCTCCGCACCCGGGGCACCCGGTTCCATGCCGGGCCGCGGTGGTCGCCACCAGTACCAATCGCGCATCGGCCCGTCGGGGCCGCCGTCCCGTGAGGCGACGAACCACGGGTGCTCGTCGGAGGTGTGGTTCACCACCAGGTCCATGACCAGCCTCATACCGCGCCGGTGCACCTCGGCCAGCAGTTCGTCGAAGTCCTCCGGGGTGCCGAAGGTGGGGTCGATGCCGCGATAGTCGCTGATGTCGTAACCGTTGTCGTCCCGGGGCGAGGGGTACACCGGTGACAACCAGATGACGTCCACCCCCAGCCGCTCCAGGTGATCCAACCGGGAGGTGATGCCGGGCAGGTCCCCGACGCCGTCCCCGTCGGAGTCGGCGAAGGAGAGCGGATAGATCTGGTAGACCACCGCCCTCCGCCACCAGGGGTCCTCGGAAACGACGTCGATGCCGGACATCACGACCACCTCGCGGGGTGAGGGGGAACGGGGACACCCCGGCGTGGCCGGCGTTCCGCGCCGCTCCGCCAGGGGCCCCTCCAGTGAACCCCGATCCCTGCCCCGCCGACGCCTCCGGGCAGCCGGCGTGTCGGCCCGGTGCACCCACCTCCCCCGGGACCGGGGAAGTCGACGACGTCCTGTTCCTCCTCGGATGCCTCACAAGCCCATCGCGTCGACGATGTGCTCGGCGATGGCCATGGAGGAGGTGGCGGCGGGGGAGGGGGCATTGCGCACGATGGTCACCTCGCCCGAGTGGTGCACCCGGAAGTCATCCACCAGTGTGCCGTCCCGGTCCAGTGC
>NZ_VKHT01000089.1 GCF_014141535.1 Streptomyces alkaliphilus
CCCACCGTCCCCGCGTCCCGCCGTTCCGGCGCCGACGCGCCCCGCACGGCCCCGCGAAGGGGCGGCCCGAGACCGGAAGCACGAGGATCGCAGCATGGACGCCATCACCGTCATCCGCACCAAGCGCGACGGGGGCACCCTGACCCCCGAACAGATCGACTGGGTCATCGACGCCTACACCCGGGGCACGGTCGCCGACGAACAGATGTCCGCGCTCGCCATGGCGATCCTGCTCAACGGCATGGACCGCGCCGAGATCGCCCGCTGGACCGCGGCCATGATCGCCACCGGTGAGCGCATGGAGTTCTCCCGTCTGGACCGCCCCACCGTCGACAAGCACTCCACAGGCGGTGTCGGGGACAAGATCACCCTGCCGCTGGCCCCGCTGGTCGCGGCCTGCGGCGCCGCCGTCCCCCAGCTGTCCGGCCGCGGACTGGGCCACACCGGCGGCACCCTCGACAAGCTGGAGTCGATCCCCGGGTGGCGCGCGGACCTCGACAACGCGGAGATGCTGGACATCCTGGACCGGATCGGCGCGGTGATCTGTGCCGCCGGCCCCGGTCTGGCCCCCGCCGACCGCAAGCTCTACGCCCTGCGGGACGTCACCGGCACCGTGGAGTCCATCCCCCTGATCGCCGCCTCGATCATGAGCAAGAAGATCGCCGAGGGCACCGACTCGCTGGTCCTGGACGTCAAGGTCGGCTCCGGCGCCTTCATGAAGAACCTCGACGACGCCCGTGAACTGGCCGCCACCATGGTCGGCCTGGGCACCGACCACGGGGTGCGCACCGTCGCGCTGCTCACCGACATGTCGGTCCCGCTCGGCCTCACCGCGGGCAACGCCCTGGAGGTCCGCGAGTCGGTGGAGGTGCTCGCCGGCGGAGGCCCGGCCGACGTCGTGGAGCTGACCGTGGCCCTGGCCCGGGAGATGCTCGCCGCCGCGGGCCTTCCCGACGCCGACCCGGAGCGGGCGTTGGCCGACGGTTCGGCCATGGACGTGTGGCGCCGCATGATCGCCGCCCAGGGTGGTGACCCCGACGCCCCCCTGCCCACCGCCCGCGAGACCCATACCGTCACCGCGCCGACCACCGGCACCCTGGTGGGCCTGGACGCCTACGCCGTGGGGCTGGCCGCCTGGCGCCTGGGGGCGGGCCGGGCCCGCAAGGAGGACGCGGTACAGGCGGGCGCGGGTGTGCAGTGGCACGCCCGCCCCGGCGACCGGGTCACCGCCGGTGCCCCACTGCTGACCCTGCACACCGACGCCCCCGAGCGGTTCGCCGGCGCCCTGGAGGCGCTGGAGGGCGGGGCGGTGACCATCGGCGATCCGGTGGAGGGCGATCCCGGGACCGTCGGTCCGCTGATCCTCGGCCGGGTGGACTGACGGCGGCTGCCACCGGGGGAGTCTTCCCCCGGTGGCCCGGTGGCCCGGTGGCCCGGTGGCCCGGTGGCCCGGTGGCCCGGTGGCGTTCCGGTCGCTTCGTCGAACGGGCACGGCGTCCCCGGGAAACGGCGGCGACACGCCCGGGCGTGTGACGGCGGACTCCGCCCGCGGGGGACCGCGCCGGCCCGGTTGGTCGGTGCACATGACAGGATTCACTTCCCTTTCCCATCCGATGAGCCGGAGTTGGGTGCGGAGGTCGCCCCGGGGACCTGTAGCCTGAATGACGGATCAGACGGTGGTACCCCCGGGAGGTGAGGCTGACATGCGTGGCGAGCCTCCCAGTCATGCCGGGCGCCGCGTCCGGCACCCCCTTCCGGCGGCCTGATCGGGGCGTCGGTCCCGGGGGCGGTCGGCGTGTGCGCTCTCCCCGACGCCCGTGACCGCCCGATCCGCTCCGGGAGAACCCCGTCATGACGCACCTCCCCACCCTGCTCGACGACCACGACCTCGCCGGCGCCATGGAGTGGCTGGAGACCCAGCCCGCCTACTCGATCGCGGACGAACTCGCCCGCATGGACGCCGTGAGTTCGGTGGTCTCCTTCCGGCTCCTCGACAAGGACCGGGCCCTGGAGGTCTTCGAGGAACTGGACCCGGTGGACCAGCAGCAGATCCTGGAGGGTCTGCGCGACCAGCCGTTCCGCGACCTCGTCGAGGGCATGGACCCCGACGACCGCGCCCGGATGCTCGGCGAGGTCCCCGCCAAGGTGGCCCGCCGTGTGCTGGCCGGCCTCAGCGCCCACGAGCGGCAGATGACCGCCGCCCTGCTGGGCTACCCCGAGGGCTCCGTCGGCCGGTACATGACCCCGGAGACCGTCGCCCTCCAGCAGAACCTCACCGTCGCGGAGGCACTGGAGGTCGTGCGGCGCCGCGGCGCCCGCGCCGAGACCATCTACACCCTCCCGGTGGTGGACACCGGCCGCCGGCTGACCGGCATCGTCGAGCTGCGTGAACTGGTGCTGGGCGACCCCAACGCCCAGGTCTCGCAACTCGTGGAGACCGAGCCGCAGCGCGCCCGTGCCACCGACCCCGCCGAGCAGGCCGCCCGCCTGATGCGGGAGACCAACGTGCTCAACCTCCCCGTCGTGGACAGCGAGGACCGCCTGGTCGGCCTGCTGACCATCGACGACGCGGTGGAGGTCATCGAGGCCGCCGACACCGAGGACGTGGCCCGGCAGTCCGGTGCCGAGCCGCTGGAGCGGCACTACATGTCGGCGAGCGTCTTCCAGCTCTCCCGCGCCCGGGCGATGTGGCTGACGCTGCTGCTGGTGGCCGCGACGCTCACCGTCTCGGTCACCCAGGCGTTCGAGGGCGAGCTGGAGACGGTCACCCAGTTGGCGCTGTTCATCCCGCTGCTCATCGGCACCGGTGGGAACGCCGGCGCGCAGGCAGCCACGGCCGCCGTCCGCGCCCTGGCGGTCGGCGAGGTGCGCACCTCCGACCTGTTGAAGGTGATCTGGCGCGAGTGCCGCACGGGGCTGTTGCTGGGCCTCATGCTCGCGGTCATAGGTTTCGCGGTGGGGGCGGCCTTCGTCGGCCTGGAGATCGCGGCGGTGGTGGCCGTGACCCTGGTGGTCATCTGCGCCTGGGCCGCGACGGTCGGCGGCACGATGCCGCTGCTGGCCAAGAAGATGCGGATCGACCCGGCCGTGGTCTCCGCGCCGATGGTCACCACGCTGGTGGACGCCACCGGCCTGATCATCTACTTCAGCACCGCGAAGCTGATCCTGGGCATCTGAGACCGGGACGACCGCCCGATGCCCCACCGCCGGGGCGTCGGACGCCCGCCCCGGTCGAGGGACCACGAGGAGGCCCCCGGCAACCGCCGGGGGCCTCCTCACGGGTGGGAAGGGGTACCGGGACCGAGACGGCCCCGGTCGGGTCAGCTCGTGGCGGCCACCGGTACCCGGGGCGCGGCGACCGGCCGGCGAACCGTGGCCACGGCCGCCTCCCGGCGGGCCCGCCGGGTCGCGTAGAGGGTGATCCCGCCGGCCGTCAGCAGGGCGAGCAGGGCGAAGACCACCGTGCCGTCCCACCGGGCGTGGTGGTAGGTGAGGGCGCCCAGCACCCCGCCGACGCTGGCGCCCAGGTAGTACGTCACCTGGTACAGCGCCGAGGCCTGCGCCCGGGCCTCGGTGGCGGTGCGCCCCACCGAGGAGGAGGCCACCGCGTGGCCGAAGAAGAAGCCACCGGTGATCAGCACCAGGGCGGCGACCACGGCCGCCAGGTGGTCGACCGTGCTGATCAGCAGCCCGGCGACGACCGTGCCCATGCCGACGTACAGCGAGCCGCGCCGCCCCAGCCTGCTCATGCCGGGGCCGGTGATCGAGGAGGAACAGGTCCCCACCAGGTAGATGACGAAGATCGACCCGATCAGTCCGGCGGAGAGGTTGAACGGGGCCTCGCTCAGTCGGAAGGCGATCGCGGTGTACACCGCGCTGAACGCCGCCATCAGCAGGCCGCCGATCGCGTAGAGCCGCAGCAACAGTCCGTTGCGCAGGTGGCCGCCCAGGCTCGCGGCGGCCGGCCGCAGGCGCAGGGTCCGGGCGGTGAAGTTCCGCGAGGCGGGGATCAGCGTCCGGTAGAGCACCACGCCGATCAGGGCCAGCGCGGTGACCGCGGCCAGGCCCGCCCGCCAGCCCCAGCCCTCGGCGACCCAGCCGGAGAGGATCCGACCGGTCATGCCGCCCACGCTGTTGCCCGCGATGAACAGCCCGACCGCTCCGGCCAGGGCCCGACCGTCCAGCTCCTCCGAGAGGTAGGCCACGGCGGAGGCCGGGATGCCGGCGAGCGCCGCGCCCTGGAGGGCGCGCAGCGCCACCAGGGTGGTCAGATCGGGTGCCAGGGGGATCACGAGGGCCAGGAGGAGGGCCGCGGTCACCGAGACCGTCATGGTGCGGCGCCGACCGAACCGCTCGGAGAGCAGGCTCAGCGGGACGACCGCGACCGCCAGGGCGATCGTCGCGGCGGAGATGGTCCAGGTGGCGGCGTCCGGGCGGACGCCGAAGCCGGCGGCGATCTCCGGCAGCAGCGACTGGGTGGAGAAGAGCATCGCGAAGCTCGCCAGGCCGATGCCGAACAGGGCCAGGTTCATGCGCATCAGCGGCGGACGCGATGCGGTGGGAGCGGCCCCGGGCGTGGTGGGAGCGGTCGATGCGGAGGACATGTAACGAAAGTAGAACGACGGGTTTCATCCGTCCAATGCATGAAAGTGGCATGATCGATCCACTGGTGCATGAATCGAGATGAGGGCGGTCCGTGACATCGATCGGCAACGGAAAAGAGATCCCCGTAACACGCCGCGCCCCCCGGACCGGCCCGCCGCCCGGGGCGGAGGCCCCGGAGGCGGCCGAGGACGTGGCGGCCCTCCTCGCCCCCCGACTCGCCCACTTCGCGGCGGTCGCCCGTCACGAGCACGTCACCCGCGCGGCGGCCGAACTCGGCGTGCCCCAGTCCACCCTCAGCCGTTCAGTGGCCCGCCTGGAGGAGGAGTTGGGCGTGGCGCTGCTGGCCCGGCACGGCCGGGCCGTCGCCCTGACCCCCGCCGGCCGCACCTTCGCCGAGCACGCCGAGCGGGCCCTGGCCGAGATCGTCCGCGCCGCCGAGACCGTGCGGACCGACGCCGACCCGGCGGCGGGGCGGGTCGCCTTCGGCTTCCTGCGCACGATGGGCGCGGAGACCGTGCCGGGCCTCATCCGGGCCTTCCGGGCCGACCACCCCCGGGTCCGGTTCTCCCTGGTGCAGGGGTACGGCGAGCACATGGTGGAACGGATGCGCGAGGGCGAGCTCGACCTGTGTCTCATCTCCCCGGTCCCCGAGGCGCCGGACCTCGTCGCCCGCCGGTTGGACGAACAGCGGCTGTACCTCGTCGTGCCGGAGGGGCACCGGCTGGCCGGGCGCCGCCGGGTGCGGTTGGTGGAGGCCGCGGAGGAGGCGTTCGTGATGCTGGAACAGGGCTACGGCATGCGGACTCTCACCGAGAAACTGTGCGCCCGGGCGGGTTTCCGCCCCCGGGTCGCCTTCGAGGGCGAGGAGCCGGAGACGCTGCGCGGCCTGGTCGCCGCCGGCCTCGGGGTCGCCCTGCTGCCGCCGTCGACGCTGCCCCGGCCGGGGGTCCGCGAACTGGCGGTGAGCGCGCCGCGCGCGGTGCGGGAGATCGGCGTGGCCTGGATGGCGGGGCGCCCCGACACCCGCCCGGTGGCGGCCTTCAAGACCTTCCTGCTGGGTCGGCGCGGGCGTTTGCTCACCGACACCCATTGAGCCCCGACCCCGGGCCGGCGCGTGTCCGCTCGGCGTGCCGGGGCGGGGACACCGTGGCCGGATATGGCGTATCTACGCGCGTAGGCGTTACAGTCGCGGAATGACACGGCCATCCGCTTCCCCCTCCCGAGTCCCCACCCCGGAGCAGATCCTGCGGGCCCCGAAGGTCCTGCTCCACGACCACCTCGACGGAGGGTTGCGCCCCGCCACCGTCGCCGAGTTGGCCGCCGAGCAGGGTTACGCGAACCTGCCGGTGCCGGCCGACGACCCGGAGGCGTTGGGGCGCTGGTTCCGGGAGGCCGCCGACTCCGGTTCCCTGGAGCGCTACCTGGAGACCTTCGCGCACACCTGCGCCGTGATGCAGACCCGCGACGCCCTGGCGCGGGTGGCCCGCGAAGCGGTCCTGGACCTCGCGGCCGACGGCGTCGTCTACGCCGAGATCCGCTACGCCCCCGAACAGCACCTGGAGGGCGGGCTGACCCTGGAGCAGGTCGTGGAGGCGGTCAACGACGGCTTCCGCGAGGGTGAGCGGCGGGCGGCGGCCGAGGGGCGTCGCATCAGGGTCGGGGCGCTGCTCACCGCCATGCGGCACGCCGCCCGCTCGCTGGAGATCGCCGAGCTGGCCAACCGGTACCGGGACCGGGGCGTGGTCGGCTTCGACATCGCCGGGGCCGAGGCCGGGCACCCGCCCACCCGCCACCTGGACGCCTTCGAGTACCTCAAGCGGGAGAACAACCACTTCACCATCCACGCCGGCGAGGCATTCGGGCTGCCCTCCATCTGGCAGGCCCTGCAGTGGTGCGGAGCCGACCGGCTGGGTCACGGCGTGCGGATCATCGACGACATCGAGGTCGATCCAAAGGCCCCCGAGGGGGCCCGGCTCGGCAGGCTGGCCGCGTACGTGCGCGACCGTCGGGTCCCGCTGGAGATGTGCCCGACCTCCAACCTCCAGACGGGCGCGGCCGAGTCCTACGAGCGGCACCCGATCGGCCTGCTGCGTGGGCTCGGTTTCCGGGTCACCGTCAACACCGACAACCGCCTCATGAGCGGGACGAGTATGAGTCGTGAGTTCGAGGAATTGGCCCGGGCATTCGATTACACGCTCGACGACCTCCAGTGGTTCACCGTCAATGCGATGAAATCCGCGTTCATTCCTTTCAATGAACGTCTGGCCATGATCAACGACGTGATCAAGCCCCGTTACGCCGAACTGCGGTCCGAATGGTTGTTCGCCGGAGAGTCCCGATAGCCCTCTCCACCTGCGGTGATACCGACTCGGACGGTGCCGATGGGAAGCGTTCACGACATTTCCCGGGGTCGTTCGGGGCCGGTATTCGCGTTCTCCCGACTTTGCGATGTCATCCGTCGGGTCGATATCTTCCGGTCGCTGCCCCATGACCCCTCACCCGAGACGAGGACGGGAAGACCCATGAAGAAGTCAACCGCGCAGTCCATCGGCGTCGCCGCGCTCGGCGCCGCGATCGCCGTCACCGCCGCAGGCAACGCCCACGCCGCGCACGGCGAGGCGAAGGACCCCGTGGGCTCCACCCTCGACCGCCTGTCGGCCGCCGCCCCGGACCTGTCCCTCGGCGGTGCCGTGGACATGGTTCCGGCCACCGCGGCCACCAGCCTGGGCGCCGGCATGTACGCGCTGGGCGAGGCGGCTCACGGTGCGGCCGAGCACGGCGCCGGCCAGGGCATGATGCAGGACGCCGCCCAGACCATGGCGGAGTCCAACCCCGCCGCCGGCAGCGGCACCCTCGGCGGGATGCCGATGCAGGGCGGCACCCCCTCCCTCCTGGGTGGCCTGCCGATCGGCTGAGACCGCACCACGGCCCACCGGCCCCGGTACCGCCCCGCGGGGGGACGGCACCGGGGCCGGCCCCGTTTCCCCGGTCGGTGGGCGGGACCGCGCCGCGACCACCCGGGGACGACCACCGCGAGGTGAGAACACCGTCGGACCCGGCGGCGGACCCGTCGGGTTCGGTCACACGTCGGGGGATGCGGCGTCCGGGGGAGCGAGCCGATCAGACGGGGCGGACCAGGCCGGGGGAGCCCGGCCCCCGACCGGCGCCGGCCCGGTCGCCGTCGGGGCGGGAGGAGATCGGGGTCATGCCCGGCCCCTCCTCGGGGTCGCCGTCCGGATCGGCGATGCCGCCGAAGCGGGTGTCGGTGAACGGGCCCGGCACCACCCGCCCGCGCGGCGGGCCGTCCCGGTGCGCGGCGTCCGGGCCGGGGGCGGGGTCCCGTTCCTCCCGCGCGCCCGGGAACCACCGGCGCAGAGGCGCGAAGCAGAGCAGGTGCACCAGCGCCACACCCAGCGTGTTCAGGATCAGCGCGTCGATGTCGGCCTGGCGGCTCGGCAGCACCGAGCGGGCCATCCCGAGGGCGAGGGAGATCATCGCGCCGGCGAAGACCGTCCGGGTGAAGGAGATGACCGCCGAACCGCCCAGTCGGCGCCCGAGAAGGGGGAAGAGCACCCCCAGGGGGGCGAGGAGGGTCACTCCGGTGCCGATGTGCCGCAGGGCCGCTCGGGGTCCCTCGGTGAACTCCGCGCCGATCGTCGCGAAGGGACGGGTGTTGGTGGGCGGCACCCAGGCCACGGCCACCGGTCGCAGCGTCAACCACGCCACCACGGCCAGATAGGCGATCGTCAGCACTCCCGCCGTCAGGCGCAGGGAGCGGGGAACCCCCGGGGAGTCGATGGGACCGTCGGGGGCGTCGAAGCCGGCCGGGCCGTCGGGCGTCCGGCGCCGGGACGCTTTCCGTTGACGCTGCACGGATGCGATGACGCCCCGTGCGGCGCACCGGTTCCCCGTATTCGCGGTGATCCGTCTCACCCGGGAGGAATCCACCCGTACGGGGGGAACCGGCTCCCGGCGTCCCCCGTACGGCGCGGGACCCCGGGAGAGGGCTCGCTCTCACTCCGTGCCGCGCTCCTCCGAGGCGTCGGTCGACTCCGCGGGGGAGGACGGCAGGATCACCTCGGTACCGGCGTTGGGCGCGTTCTCCGGGCGGTTCCGCAACGAACTCGCACAGGTGTAGCCGCGCGCCTCGCGGTCCTCCGTCTCCGCCGGGCCGGCGAGCAGTACCGAGGTGCCGTCCCCGACGGGGCGGGTGTGCGCGAAGGTGCAGATGATCTGTACCAGCGCGAAGGCCGGCAGGTCGTCCGGATGCAGGCTCAGTCGCAGCAGCCGCTCCGGGTCGCTCCCGAGCGGCCCGGTCACCCGCAGATCCTCCGGCACGGCGCTGCTGAACCCGGCCGCCTGCTCCTCCTCCGGCGGCTCGGCCTGCAACTCGCGCAGCAACCGTCCCGCCACCGCCAGCCGCTCGGCGGCCGAGACCTCCGCCGGCTCGGTCGGCTCGCCCGGGGCCTCCCCCTCGAAGGGCGCCGGGTCGGGAAGGGGCACGTCACGGGGGACCGACTCCACCCGCGAGCCGCACACCAGGTACACGTCCACCTCCCCGGCCCCCTCCGGCGCGGTGCAGCTGGCCCGCGACGGCGCCGGCCCGGCGTCGACCGGGACGTCCATCGAGCGGATGCCGCAACCCGCTGCGGACAGGGCCAGCAGCAGGGCGAGCCCGGTCGCCCCGACGCCGTGCCCGCGGACGTGCCGCCCGGCGGCACGGTGGTGGTGGGTGATCCGCATGCCTCAGCCGTCCCTCTCCGCGTGCTCGCCCCCGACGCCCCTCGACGCCCCCGATCCGTTCGACGGGCCCGCTCCGTTTCCGGATCCCGACTCCCGCCGCGCCGCGGGGATGG
>NZ_VKHT01000890.1 GCF_014141535.1 Streptomyces alkaliphilus
GCGCCGACGGCTACCCCACCACCGTCACCGACGCGATACCCGTGGTGGGCGGCTCCACCGCGGCCCTGCCCGCCTCCACCCCGCTGCGCCTGCGCGTCCCCGCCATCGACGTGGACACCTCCCTCACCGGGTACGGCCTCGCCTCCGACGGCAGTCTCCAGGTGCCCCCGGAATCCGCCCCCGACCACGCCGGCTGGTACCACGGCGGCGTCACCCCGGGCGCGGACGGCACAGCCCTGGTGGCCGGCCACGTGGACAGCTCCACCGGTCCGGCCGTCTTCTACTCCCTGGGTGCCCTGGCACGGGGAGACACCATCGAGGTCGACCGCGCCGACGGCACGACCGCCGTCTTCACCATCGACGGCGTGGAGGTCTTCCACCGCGACGAGTTCCCGGACGAGCTGGTCTACGGCTACGCGGGCCGCCCCGAACTGCGTCTGCTCACCTGCGGCGGGCAGTTCAGTCGCGCCGACGGCTGGAACGCCAACGTCGTCGTCTTCGCCTATCTCACCGACACCCGCTGAGCGCCCGGCCCGCCCGCACAGCGGATGGTCGAGGCCGGGGAAACGTCTTCGGTGCCACCATGGGCCCGTACCGTCCGTACGGGGTTCCGGCACCGGCCGGGGGTCCACCCCGTCGACCCACTTCCCCGAGGTGAGCCGTCCATGACCCGCAAGATCGCCGTGCTCGGCGCAGGAAAGATCGGTGAGGCACTGCTGGGGGGCATCCTCCGGGGAGGCCGCCCGGCCTCGGACCTGCTGGCCACCGCCCGGCGACCGGAGCGGGCCGAGGCCCTGCGCGCCCGTTACGGCATCGCGGTGGTGGGCAACGCGGAGGCGGCGAAGACCGCCGACACCCTCATCCTGGCGGTCAAGCCGCAGGACATGGCCTCCCTGTTGGCCGAACTCGCTCCGCACGCCCCCGCCGATCGGCTGGTCATCAGCGCGGCGGCCGGCATCACCACGACCTTCGTGGAGGAGCGCCTGGCGCCGGGCACCCCGGTGGTGCGGGTCATGCCGAACACCCCGGCCCTGGTGGACGAGGGCATGTCGGTCATCTCGGCCGGGGCCCACGCGGGGGAGGAGGACCTGCGCCACGCCGAGGAGATCTTCACCAGCGTGGGCAAGGCGATCCGGCTGCCGGAGTCCCAGCAGGACGCGGCGACGGCGCTGTCCGGGTCGGGACCGGCGTACTTCTACTTCCTGGTCGAGGCCATGGTGGACGCGGGCATCCTGCTCGGCCTGCCCCGGGACAAGGCGCACGACCTGATCGTCCAAGCCGCGTACGGGGCCTCGCTCATGCTCCGGGACAGCGGGGAGCACCCCGTCACCCTGCGGGAGGCGGTCACCTCCCCGGGCGGGACGACGATCAGCGCGATCCGGGAGTTGGAGAAGCACGGCGTGCGGGCCGCGTTCCTCGCCGCGCTGGAGGCGGCCCGGGACCGCAGCCGGGAGCTGGCCTCCGGCGGCAACGGCACGCCCCGGTAAGGGGAGTTCGCCCCCCGGCTCGGAGTCGGACCGGGTACCTCCCCGGGCCCGGCCGTCTCCCGCGCGTTCTTCCGTCCCACCGGGCTTGACGCATCCCCGGTGGGTCCGTAAGGTATACCGAGCTGCCACTGACGCGGAGGCCGAGCCCCGCATGTCGGTGGCACGCGTGTCGCCCGGATTCGTTTCCGGTTGCGACAGCCACCTTCGCGGGACCAACTCCTCGAACGATCTCGAACGGGTCGTCGTCTTCGCATTGTGCGGATGCGTCGGATCGCGGTATTGCCGTGCATTCGCGTGTCCGTGTGCGGAAATGGCTTCGGGCTCGATTTTGAATCGGGCGGGGGAATGTTCTACGGTGGTGGCAACGCCGGAGGGCGGAAAGCTCACGCCGGAGGGCGGTAAAACACTTGAACTCCCGCCGACCGGGAGCCGGATCCGAGGGAAATCGGATGTGGTAGAGTCGGAAACACCGAAGGGAAGCGCCCGGAGGACGAACCCGCCGAATGGTGGGGGAAGTTCCGAAGGAAGCGTCCGTTCCTTGAGAACTCAACAGCGTGCCAAAAGTCAACGCCAGATATGTTGATACCCC
>NZ_VKHT01000891.1 GCF_014141535.1 Streptomyces alkaliphilus
GCCTTCCCCTCCTGCCCCGCCGACGTGCCCGGGGGTAGGACCGGGTGACCGGAGCCCCTCCGGCGGTGTGCCTGGGGCACGGCGCCCCTCCCTCGGTGTAGGTTCCGGCCCGAACGGCAGACGGTGTCGATCCCCCGATCGGGTGATGCCGGAGACGTCAGAGAGGGGCCGAGAACGGTGAACAGGAAACTGGCGATGGCGGTGGCGGGGTGCACGGCCCTCGCCCTGACCCTCACCGGATGCGGTGACGACACCGCCGAGCGCACCGAGGAATGGGCCGCCGAGTTCTGTGACGCGGCCGGGCCCCGGCTGCAGCAGATCCAGGGAGCCAACACCGCTCTCGCGGAGGCCAGCGAGAGCGATGAGGAACCGGCGGTCGTCCAGGAGGTGTACTCCGACTCCTACGGGCAGCTCGCCGACGCCTACGCCGGTCTCGCCGACGCGGTCGAGGAGGCCGGGGACCCACCGGTGGACGACGGTGAGCAACTGCGCGAGGACGCGGTGGCCGAGCTCAACGCCCTGTCCGAGTCCTACGACAACCTGCGACAGGCCAGCGACGACCTGGACACCTCCGACCGGGCGGCCTTCGCGGAGGGATTGCGGGAGATGGTGGGGCAGCTCGAGGAGTTCGGGCAGCTCGGTGGGGACGCGCTGACCCGTCTGCAGTCCGGGGAGCTGGGCGAGGCGATGGCCGATCAGGAGGGCTGCCGGGTGCCGGGCTCGCCCGTGGACGGTGACGCCGATCCCGACGGGGCCGGGACGGAGGACGGTGACGCCCGGGAGGACGACGCCGATGCCGGGGGCGCCGACGCCGACGCCGGGGACGACGAGGAGAGCGAGGGCTGAGCCCTCGCCGGCGGGCCCGGGCGGCTTCCCCGCGGGACTCCCGGGCCGGCCGCCCGGACCCCGCGTGCCGGACCCGGCTCCGCCGGCACCCCGGGCTCGGCAGAATGGACCCCCGTGAGCACTTCGGATCTCCCCACCCCCGGCGGCGCGGCCCTGCGCGATGCGCTGCTCGCCGCCGACTTCACCCCCGACGGTCTGCTGGAACGCCTGGGCGCCCCGGCCTACGCCGCCCTGGCGCGCGGCGAGACGGTGCCCGCCCTGCGGGCCACCCGCGACGGTGACGCCGCCGCCGTCCTCGCCCGTCTCTTCCTGCTGCGGGCCCCCGTCCCCGCGAAGCGGGCCGCCGAGGTGCTGCCGTTGGACGCCGCGCTGGAGACCGGATGGCTGCGCCGTGCCCCGGGAGGGACACCCGACGGGGGCGACGGCCGGGAGGGCGCCGGGGACCCGGCGCAGACCGTCCGGGCCGCCGTGGACATCCGGCCATGGGCGGCGCCCGGCGGGGAGGACTGGTTCATCGTCTCCGACGCCGGTCACGCGCTGGGGGGACGAGCCGGTGTCGCCGCCGGTTCACCGCGACCCGATGTGGTGCTGGGTGTGGGGGGCGCCTCCACCACGCTCACCCACCTGATCCCCGACACGCCCGTCGGTCGCGCGCTGGACGTGGGAACCGGCTGCGGCGTCCAGGCCCTGCACCTCACCCGGCACGCCGCCGCCGTCACCGCCACCGACCCGAACCCGCGTGCCCTGCGCATGGCCGAACTGACCCTCGAGCTCTCCGCCGCCCCCGCCGCGGAGTACCGCGAGGGTTCGCTCTACGAGCCGGTCGCCGACGACGAGCCCTTCGACCTGATCGTCTCCAACCCGCCGTTCGTCATCTCCCCGCCCGAACCCGGTGGCCCCCGCCTGGTCTACCGGGACGGCAACATGGCCGGTGACGAGCTGTGCCGGTCGCTGGTGCGCGGCGCCGCCGATCGCCTGGCCCCCGGCGGCACGCTGATCATGCTCGCCAACTGGGAGCACGCCGTCGACGGCGACTGGCGCGAACGTCTCGCCGCCTGGCTGCCGCCCGGCTGCGACGCCCGGGTCGTGCAGCGCGAGGAGCAGGACATCACCGAGTACGCCGAGCTGTGGCTGCGCGACGCGGGTGACCACCGCGACGACCCCGCCCGCTACGCGGCCCGCTACGACGCCTGGCTGGAGAACTTCGAGGCCCGGGGCGTGCGCGGGGT
>NZ_VKHT01000892.1 GCF_014141535.1 Streptomyces alkaliphilus
TCCCGGCCCGGGCGGCGGGAGGGGCCGCCCGCGGGGGCCGGAGGTCGTGAACGGATCCGGTGGGCGGCGGGACGGGAGGACGCCCGCCGCCCGCCGGTGGGCTCAGGAGTCGGTGTAGCCGACATCCCCCAGGGTCCAGGCACCCACGTCCGCGATGGCGATGCGGTACATGCCACCCGTGGTGGGGATGCCGTAACCGCCCTGGAGGATGCGGGCGACATGGAAGTGCAGGTGTTCGGGTTCCTTCGGCACTTCGACCGGTGGATCCAGCACCGGGGAGAAGGCACCGAGGCGATCGGAGTCCCGCAGGACCTCGGCGACTCTTCGCCGCCACACCGCCTCGGGGGCCAGCCGCCCCGTGATGACGGCGCCCTGCACGACGACCGTCAGCGCCATCTGGTTGCTCTGCTCCGCCTCCACGGCGGCTGCGATGTCCACGAGAAGACCATCGGGCTTCGACACGGTCACCGACTCTACTACTCCCTCGCCGTCCGGGCCCTCCGGTCGGGCCGACCGGTGTCCGGGGTCACCGTGGCCACGGGGGCCAGGGGCACCTCCACCGGCAGCCGGGGCGGCCTCGGACGCGGTCCCCACTCGCGCGGGTAGCCCAGTGAGACCTCGATGTGCGGCACGCCGTCGGCGTGGATGAGCCGCGGGATGTGCAGGTGGCCGTAGACCACGGCACGGGCGCGGAAGCGGCGCGCCCAGTCGGCGGTCGCGTCGGTGCCGCACCACAGCGCGAACTCGGGGTACCGCAGGATGCGCACCGGCTCGCGGATCAGCGGGAAGTGGTTGACCAGCACGGTGGGCAGGTCGTCCGGGAGTTCCGCCAGACGACGCTCGGTGTACGCCACGCGCTCGGCGCACCAGGCGTCGCGCCCGGGGTGGGGGTCGGGGTGGAGGAGCGCCTCGTCGGTGCCCATGATCCCGGCCTCCCGGGCGATCTCCAGGGCGTGGTCCCGATCGCGGGCGCCGGCGGGGCGCCAGGTGTAGTCGTAGAGCACGAAGAGGGGGGCGACGGCCACCGGTCCGTCCCCGCTCTCCCACACCGGGTAGGGATCCTCGGGGGTGTGGACGCCCAACTCGCGGCAGAGCGTGACGAGTCGTCGGTAGCGCTCCTCGCCGCGCGAGGTGTCGGGGTCGTCCCCGGGCGTCCACAGCTCGTGGTTGCCCGGGGCCCAGACGACCGTTCGGAAGCGGTCGGCGAGCAGGCGCAGGGTTCGGGCGACGTCCTCGTGGTACTCGCCGATGTCGCCGGCGACCAGGAGCCAGTCATCGGGCCGTTCGGGGCGCAGGGCCTCGGCGAGGGCGCGGTTCTCGGGGTGCCGGACGTGCAGGTCGGCGACGGCCGTCAGGCGACCGGAACGCGGGCGCGGCATGAGGGGGAGTGTACGCAGGGTGTGGTGGGTGGGGGAAGCCCGGCGTGGTGGGTGGAAGGCGGGTCCACCGGTCCGCAGCCCGGTGGACCCGCCCGTTCCGGGTCGGCTCAGTTGACGGTGCAGGGCGAGCCGTTGAGGGTGAAGGAGGTCGGTGTCGGGTTGCTGCCGCTCCAGTCGGCGAGGAAGCCGACGGAGGTCGAGGCGTTCGGTGCCAGGGTGGCGGCCCAGGAGGGCGCGGTGACGGTCACGGCGTTGCCGCTCTGGGAGCCCTGACCGCCCCACAGGCTGGTGAGGGTCTGGCCGCCGGTGAAGGTCCAGCCCAGGTTCCAGTTCGTGACCGGGGAGGAGCCGGTGTTGGTGACCACGACCTCGCCCTGGAAGCCGCCGGGCCAGGAGCCGGCCACCCGGTAGTCCACGGCGCAGGTCGCGCCGCCCTGGCCGCCGGAGGTGGTGACGGCGACGGTGCCCGAGAGCGGGGAGAGGTTGCCGGCCGCGTCGCGGGCCCGGACGGCGAAGGTGTACGCGGTGTTCGGGCTCAGGCCGGAGACGGTGACCGAGGTGGAGGTCGAGGAGGCGACCACGGTCTGCTGCCCGCCGGAGACACGCACCACGTCGTAGCCGGTGACGCCGACGTTGTCGGTCGCGGCGGTCCAGTTGAGGGTGACGGAGGTGGAGGTCACGCCGGAGGCGGTGGG
>NZ_VKHT01000893.1 GCF_014141535.1 Streptomyces alkaliphilus
CCCCGGGACCCCCGCTCCCCGCCGGGGAACGCCGCCGCCCCCGGCGCCCGCACAGGGGCACCGGGGGCACCGGGGGCGACAGGAGCGACGGGAAACCGCTCCGGAGCGTCAGTCCTGCGGCTTCGGCTGCTTGCGCAGCGCCAGGTGCAGCTCGCGCAGCCGCTTGTCCTCCACCTCGCTCGGCGCGCCCATCAGCAGGTCCTGCGCGTTGCCGTTGAGCGGGAAGGCGATGGTCTCGCGGATGTTCGGCTCGTCCGCCAGCAGCATGACGATCCGGTCCACGCCCGGCGCGATCCCGCCGTGCGGCGGGGCGCCGAAGCGGAACGCCCGCAGCATGCCGCCGAACTCGCGCTCCACGTCCTCCTTGGAGTACCCGGCGATCTCGAACGCCCGGTACATGATCTCCGGCTCGTGGTTCCGGATCGCGCCGGAGGACAGCTCCACACCGTTGCAGACGATGTCGTACTGCCAGGCCAGGACGTCCAGCGGATCCTTGGTGTCCAGCGCCTCCAGGCCGCCCTGCGGCATGGAGAACGGGTTGTGCGAGAACTCGATCGCGCCGGTGTCCTCGTTCCTCTCGAACATCGGGAAGTCCACGATCCAGCAGAACCGGAAGACGTCCTCCTCGAAGTGGCCGGCCCGCCTCGCGGCCTCCACCCGCACCGCGCCCATGATCCGGGAGACCTCGTCGAAGTCGCCGGCGCCGAAGAAGATCGAGTACCCCGGGCCCGCGCCCAGCGCCTCCAGCAGAGCCTTGGTGTTCTCCTCGGTGAGGAACTTGGCGATCGGGCCGGTCAGCGAGACGGCGCCGTCCTTCTCCGCCACCCGCACCCAGGCCAGGCCCTTGGCGCCCTGCTCGACGGCGAACTCGCCGAGCTGGTCGAAGAACTTCCTCGGCAGCGCCTCGGTGTCCGGGACGGCCAGGGCGCGCACGTGCTTGCCGGCGAACGCCTTGAAGTCCGAGTGCGCGAAGACCTCGGTGACGTCGGTCAGCTCCAGCTTCGCCCGCAGGTCCGGCTTGTCCGAGCCGTACCTCAGCATCGCCTCGCGGAACGGGATGCGCGGGAAAGGCGAGGTGACGTGGCGCCCGCCGCCGAACTCCTCGAACAGCTCGGTCATCACCTTCTCGATGACACCGAAGACGTCCTCCTGCTCGACGAAGCTCATCTCGACGTCGAGCTGGTAGAACTCGCCCGGCGAACGGTCGGCGCGGGCGTCCTCGTCACGGAAGCAGGGCGCGATCTGGAAGTACCGGTCGAAGCCGGCGATCATCAGCAGCTGCTTGAACTGCTGAGGGGCCTGCGGCAGCGCGTAGAAACGACCGGGGTGCAGACGCGAGGGCACCAGGAAGTCCCGCGCGCCCTCGGGGGAGGTCGCCGACAGGATCGGGGTGGCCAGCTCGTTGAAGCCCTGCGCGGTCATCTTCTGCCGAATCGCGGAGATCACCGCCGAGCGCAGCATGATGTTGCGGTGCATGCGCTCCCGGCGCAGGTCCAGGAAGCGGTACTCCAGCCGCAGCTCCTCGTTCACGCCGTCCTCGGCGTTGATGGTGAACGGGATCTGCTCGGAGGCGCCCAGCACCTCCACCCCGCCGGCCGACTCGCCGCCGATCTCCACCTCGATCTCGCCGGTGGGCAGCTCCGGGTTGACGTTCTCCTCGCCGCGCGCCACGACCCGGCCGTCCACCCGCACCACGGTCTCCTTGGACAGCGAGCCGAGCAGCTCGTTGGCCTCGGTGCCGGGGCGGACCACGAGCTGGGTGATGCCGTGGTGGTCGCGCAGGTCGATGAAGAGGATGCCGCCCAGGTTCCGGCGATTGTGCAGCCAGCCGGACAGCCGGACATCCGTGCCGATGTCCGCGGGTCGCAGCTCGCCGCAGGTGTGGGACCGGTACCGATGCATCGCTCGCTCAATCCAAGTCGTCGGGGGCGTCGGGACCGACCGGGCCGGCCGGTCCGCGGGGCACGGCCGCGCGGGCGCGGGCCGGCCGGGTGGTGGACACCTCAGACTACCGCCCGGGCCCGTTCGGGTGCCCCTTCGGCCGGCGACGGAGGGCGGTGGGAGGG
>NZ_VKHT01000894.1 GCF_014141535.1 Streptomyces alkaliphilus
CCCCCCGAGCGCTTCCCGCCCCCGGGGACCACGCGGAAAAGTCGAAAAACGATGGGTTTCCCCCCGGTCCGGCCGGGCAGAAGAGAGCCCTTCACCGCCCCGCTCCGCCGGTGTCGGGGGGCCGCCCGCGGCATCGGGTCCCGTCCTCCGCGGAAAGAAGGAGGGGAAACCCGGAAGAACCGAAAAGGGAAGAAGTTGAGCGGCTCGGCGAAAAAGAAGGCGCGGGGAACACCGAAAAGCTCTCCCGTACCCCTTCCGGGAAGACCACCGAAAAGACCCTCCGCGGGGCGGGTGGAAAATCCCACGGGAGCGGGGCCGGGGCCCGGACGCCCGGAGCTCCCCCGCCGGGAGGCGCGCAGGGCCGGTCGGGGCGCTCCTCCCCCACCGTGCCCGTCCGTTCCCGACGGACACCGGCCCGCAAACCGACCCGCGGTGCAGCCTCCCGGCCCACGGGGGGCTGACCGATTCGGCCGAAACCGTGTGGGGGGCGTGTTCCCGGCGACCGGGTCCGATAGGGGGACCGGCATCACGGCATCACGGCATCACCCGACATGAGAGGTGCCGGTCGGGACAGAAGCACCTGAAACCACGGCGGGGCCGCGAGAGCTCCCGTCTCGGCGATCACCGCACGACGGGCCCCGAAGCCCGTCACGAACCCGGGAGGTACGTTGAACCCGCCGACCGGTGCCACCGGCACCCTCGAGTCGTCCCCCGCGTCGGAGGCCGGTTCCCCGGACGCCGACGGGGAACTCGTCCGGCTGTCCCCCCGCGACTCCGCACGCGTTCTGACGCAACTGCTGCTGCCCACCGCCGCCAAGGGGCCGATCATCCGCCGGCCCGCCCCCATGAAGCTCTCCGAACGCCGCGGCTGGGATCGCCGGGCGCTGGCGCTGATGGCCGAACTGCGTGAGCGTTACGGCGACGGCCCGGTGATGGTGACCACCACCGCCCGACCGATCGCCCTGCTGCTCACCCCCGAGGGCATGCAGCGGGTCCTGGAGCGGACCCCCGACCCCTTCACCCCCGACACCCTGGAGAAACGACGGGCCCTGGGGCAGTTCCAGCCGCACGGCTCACTGATCTCGCGCGGCGGGGAGCGGCGGGCCCGTCGTCGGGTCAACGAGAAGGCCCTGGAGACGACCCGGCCGATGCACTCCATCGCCCCGGAGGTGACGCGTCGCACGGCGGAGGAGTCCTCCGCCACCGTGCGACGGGCTCTGCGGCACGGGGTGTTGGGCTGGGACGACTTCAACGAACTGTGGTGGCGCTCCGTGCGACGGATCGTCCTGGGCGAGGCCGCGGCCGACGACACCGAACTCACCCGGCAGTTGGACGTGTTGCGCTCGGCGGCCAACCTGTCCCTGTTGCGCACCCGACAACGCGCCCGGCGCGACGAGTTCCTGCTGCGCGTCCACCGACACGCCTTCACCGCCGAGCCCGGCACCATCGCCCACGAACTCCACGACCTGGCGCCCGGTCTGCCGGAGGCCGATCCGGTGGGGCAGATCCCGCACTGGATGTTCGCCTACGAACCCGCCGGCATGGTCACCTACCGGGCCCTGGCGCTGCTGGCGGGGCACCCGGAGCAGGCCGCCAGGGCGGTGGAGGAGGTGCGGGAGGCCGGCGACCCGGCCTCCCCCCACCTCCTGCCCCACCTGCGGGCGTGCGTACTGGAGTCGGTGCGCCTGTGGCACACCACGCCGCTGCTGCTGCGGGAGACCACCGAACCCACCCGATGGGCCGGGGGCACCATGCCCGCCGGAACCCTGGTGGCGGCGTACACCCCCTGGTTCCAGCGCAGCGATTTCGCCGCCCCCCACCAGGACTCCTTCGCGCCCGAGCAGTGGTTGTCGGGGAAGGCGGAGGAGAACCCGGCGCTCGTTCCCTTCAGCGGGGGTCCCGGACGGTGCCCGGCCGAGAACCTGGTACTGCTGACCGCGAGTTCGTGGCTGGCCGGGATGCTGGCGGACACCGACTGGAAGGTGATCTCCCGGCCCGCGCCCCGGGCCGGGGAGCCGATCCCGGCCCTGTTGGACCACTTCACGTTGTACCTCACCCCCCCGCC
>NZ_VKHT01000895.1 GCF_014141535.1 Streptomyces alkaliphilus
GTCCACCGCGGCCGGGGGATCCCCGGCCGCGGTGGACGGATCGGCCTCCGGAGGGCTCCACCACCGGTGCCCCCGGCCGGAGGCCGTGTCCGGTGGGCCGGCGCGGGGCGGGTTCGGGTTCCGAAGGCGGGAACGGCCGGTCCGTCATCACTTCGGGACGCGAAAGTCCCCTATTTCATCCGTGTTCGGGTGGTGCTCCCGCCCGCCACCGGGACGTCACCTCGCGCGGGATGGGCTCCGAGGTCCAACTCACCTTCCCGCGAGCTGCGTTCATCTTTCGGAAGGGGGAGGACGGGGGGTCCGGCCGGATGGTTTCGGGTGTCGAATCCCGGAGAAGTGTCTCCGGAATATTTCCGGAAAATTTCCAGCTCCGGACATCCCGAAATGATCATGGTGGGTGGTGTGAGTGGGCGAGTGAAGGTGGAGCCTCTCTTCCTTGCCCCTCTGATCAGCAAAGATGTGGAGCTCATCGGGATTTCGCGCCATCGAAGCTCTCGAAATGTTTCCGTGAACTGTTGACAACTATCGGAGCCGACTCAACACTAACGCCATCGATGACGCCCCACGGTCATCGATCCGGAACACACACGTGCTCCGGCTCACCGGCCGCCTCCCTGCGGCGGCCGGGCCATCCCCCCACTGTCGTCGTGCGACACCGACGGTCGGTGCCCGCTTCCCCGGGCACCGATCGCCGTCGGTCCGCGTCACGTCGCCTGGGCTTCCCCACCGGCCTTCACAAGGAGGAAGCACGCACATGAACGGCAATCCCACCCGCTCGACGCGCCGCTTCGGCGGTCGTTTCGGACGGTCGAGAATCCGCAGGAACGGACGCATCCGCCTGCTCATCGCCGGCGTCTGCGCCGCGCTGGTGGCCACGGTGATGCTCCCGATGGGCTCCGCCCACGCCAACCCCATCAACTCGAACCAGACCGGCACCCACGGCGGGTACTTCTACTCGTTCTGGACCGACGGCGGCGGGTCGGTCTCCATGAACATGGGATCCGGCGGTAACTACAGCACCTCGTGGTCCAACACCGGCAACTTCGTGCTCGGCAAGGGCTGGCGCACCGGCAGCCGGATGAGCGTGAACTACTCGGGCACCTTCAACCCCTCCGGCAACGCCTACCTCGCGCTCTACGGCTGGGCACGGAACCCGCTGGTGGAGTACTACATCGTCGACAACTGGGGCACCTACCGGCCCACCGGCAACTACAAGGGCACGGTCCAGAGCGACGGCGGCACCTACGACATCTACGAGACCACCCGGTACAACTCCCCCTCCATCGACGGCACCCAGACCTTCCAGCAGTACTGGAGCGTCCGTCAGACCCGTCGCACCGGCGGCACCATCACCACCGGCAACCACTTCGACGCGTGGGCCCGGCACGGGATGCGCCTCGGGAACCACGACTACATGATCATGGCGACCGAGGGCTACCAGAGCAGCGGCAACTCCAACATCACCGTCGGCGGTACCGGCGGGGGCGGCAATGGTGGGGGCGGTAACGGCGGCAACACCGGTGGCGGCGGGAACAACGGCTGCACCGCCACCCTCTCCGCCGGTGAGCGGTGGGACGACCGCTACAACCTCAACGTCTCGGTCTCGGGCTCCAGCAACTGGACCGTGACGATGAACGTGCCACAACCCGCCACCATCCTCGCCACCTGGAACGTCAGCGCGACCTGGCCCAGTTCCCAGGTGATGGTGGCCAGGCCCAACGGGAACGGCAACAACTTCGGCGTCACGATCAGACACAACGGCAACCACACCTGGCCGACGGTCTCCTGTAGTACGAGTTAGCGCCGGTCACACCGACCGCACCGGTCGTATCACCGGCGCATCCGTGGCGCGGTGGCTCCGGCCGCCGCGCCACACCCCTGCGGAGCGCTCTTCCGGAGTGCTCCCGAAAGAGTGGTCGCCACCCCCGGGAACCCGCCGTGCCGTACCGGCGAACGCCCGCCGCCGGTTTCCCACATCGTCCCCCTCAAGGGGGTAATGGGAGTGCGAAAGTTTTCGCGCGCCCCGCGGCGCGCCTCGGCCGTCGGCCCCCGATCGGACCCCCGC
>NZ_VKHT01000896.1 GCF_014141535.1 Streptomyces alkaliphilus
CGGCCCGACCGCGTCCCCGGCCCCGCCCGGAACCGCCGGCCGGCTCGTCCACCACTCGGAAGGTGATCCGCAGGTGGTCGGGAACGTTCTCCGGAGCGAAGTCCTCCGGATCGATCTCCGCGCCGGTGAGCCGGCGCAACCCCCGGGCCAGCGCCTCCACCAGCGGTACCGATCCCGGCTCCGGGGCCTCCTCGGCCAGGAACCGCCGCGCCACGTCCGGTGCGGGCACGCACCGCCGCCGCAGCGGCTTGGGCAGGGTGCGGATCAGCTCCGTCACCACCTGCTCCCGCAACCCCGGGATCTGCCAGTCGAAGCCCTCGGTCGTCACCTGGTTGAGCACCTGGAGCGGCACGTGCACGGTCACGCCGTCCGCGTCCGTCCCCGGCTCGAACTGGTAGGTCACCCGCAGCCGCAGCCGGCCCTGCCGCCACACGTCCGGGTAATCCTCACGGGTGATGCCCGCCGCCCGTTCGTTGACCAGCATCGACTTCTCGAAGCTCAGCAGGTCCGGCGCCTCGGCGCGCTTGCGCTTCCACCAGGAGTCGAAGTGCGCCCCCGACACCACGTGCTCGGGCACGCGTTGGTCGTAGAAGTCGAAGAGCGTCTCGTCGTCCACCAGGATGTCGCGACGCCGCGCCCGGTGCTCCAGCTCCTCCACCTCGGCCAACAGCTTCCGGTTCTCCCGGAAGAACTCGTGGTGGGTCCGCCAGTCGCCTTCCACCAGCGCGTGCCGGATGAACAGCTCACGACAGGTGTCCGGGTCGATCCGCCCGTAATTGACCTTGCGATTCGCCACCAGCGGCACCCCGTAGAGGGTGACCCGCTCATAGGCCATCACCGCCGCCTGCTTCTGCTCCCAGTGCGGCTCGCTGTAGGTGCGCTTCACCAGATGCTCCGCCAGCGGCTCCACCCAGTCCGGCTCGATCCGCGCGTTCACCCGCGCCCACAGCCGCGAGGTCTCCACCAGCTCCGCCGACATCACCCACCGCGGCGGCTTGCGGAACAGCGCCGAACCGGGGAACACCGCGAACCGCGCGCCGCGCGCCCCCAGGTACTCCTGCTTATCGGTGTCCTTCAACCCGATGTGCGACAACAATCCCGCCAGCAGGGACTGGTGGATCCGGTCCGGGTCCGCCACCGGGTTCCCGTTCTCGCCGGCCCCGATCCCCATCTGCTTGACCACCGTGCGCAACTGGCCCACGATGTCCTGCCATTCTCGTATCCGCAGCCAGTTCAGGAACTCGTCGCGGCACATCCGGCGGAACGCCGAGGAGGACAGCTCCCGCTGCCGTTCGCGCACGTACTCCCACAGGTTCCACAGCGCCAGGAAGTCCGAGTGTTCCGCCGGGCCCTCCCGGAACCGCCGGTGCTTCGCGTCCGCCTGCTGCTGCAGCTCCGCCGGCCGCTCGCGCGGATCCTGGATCGACAGCGCCGCCACGATCACCAGCACCTCGCGCACACAACCGTTGCGCTCGGCCTCCAGCACCATCCGCGCCAACCGCGGGTCCACCGGCAACTGCGCCAACCGGCGCCCGGTCTCCGTCAGCCGCTTGCGCGGGTCCTTCTGCCCGGTGTCCAGCGCGTGCAGTTCCTCCAGCAACTGCACGCCCGCCCGCACGCTGCGGTGGTCGGGTGGGTCGATGAACGGGAACCGCTCGATCTCGCCGAGGCCCGCCGCGTTCATCTGGAGGATCACCGACGCCAGGTTGGTGCGCAGGATCTCCGGATCGGTGAACTCCGGCCGGGACGCGAAGTCCTCCTCCGAGTACAGCCGGATACAGATGCCGTCGCTGGTGCGCCCGCAACGTCCCTTGCGCTGGTTGGCACTGGCCTGCGAGACCGGCTCGATCGGCAGCCGCTGCACCTTGGTGCGGTGGCTGTACCGGGAGATCCGCGCGAAACCGGGGTCGACGACGTACTTGATGCCCGGCACGGTCAGCGAGGTCTCCGCCACGTTGGTGGCCAGCACCACCCGGCGCCCCGAGTGCCGCTGGAAGACCCGCTGCTGCTCGGCGTGGCTCAGTCGCGCGTACAGCGGCAGCACCTCCACCGCCCCGGCC
>NZ_VKHT01000897.1 GCF_014141535.1 Streptomyces alkaliphilus
CCCCCGGCGCGCCACCCCGCACCGCCCCACGGAGGAACCATGGCCAGCGACGCCGACATCAATATCGATTACGCCACCATCGAGGCCACCGCCGGCACGATGGGCACCAAGCTCTCGGACATCGCCACCGAGCTGACCGAGCTGAAGACCACCGTCGAGGGGCTGCTCCAGAACGGCCTGGTCTTCGAGCAGGCCAGCGAGGCGCTCAAGGAGGCGTACACGTTCTTCACCCAGCAGATGGAGGCCTCGGCCAAGAATATCGGCGAGTACGCCAAGCTGTTCCAGGAGATCTCCAACGAACTCCAGAACTCCGACTCCGGCATGGCGAACGACATCCGTTCCTCGCTGGAGCAGAGCCGGGCGGAGGCCGCCGAGGCCGAGGCCAACGCGTAGCGCTCGCGCGGCACCGCACGCGGCGCGCGGCCCGCCGCCCGGAATCCCGGGTGGCGGGCCGCGTTCACGCGGGCGGGGCCCGCAGGGGTCACCCCTCGCCGAGCACGGTGAGCGGCACCTGTACCGCCAGCGGTCCGCCGTGCGGGCCGGCGGTCCACGCCCGGCCGGGCGGCAGCGACATCCGTACCTGCTCGCCCGACATCCGGCAGCCGATCAGCTCGCCCTCGACGATGGACTTCGGGGAGGTGAGCAGCCCGCGGCGGACCCGCTTCAGCTGCCCCACCCAGCCCAGGTTGCCGGTGGCCTCGGCCGTGCAGCCCACCAGCAGGGCCTGGCCCCGGTCCCGCCCGGAGGCCAGCACCCGGCGCAGCACCTTGTCGGCCGCGCAGTTGGCCAGGAGTTCCGCGTCGTCCACGACGAGCACCGTCGGCCGGCCGCCGGTGGCCTCCAGCGCCTCCTCCACGTCCGCCGCCGAGGGGTCGGCGTCGGTCAGCACCCGGGCCAGGTCGTGCGCGGCCAACCGGCGCAGCTGCGACTCGCGCGGGGTGAGCACCACCAGGGAGGTGCCGCCCATCAGCAGGGAGACCGCCATCGAGGCCAGCGCCGTGGTGCGTCCGCTGCGCGGCGGACCGGCGACCACGAACGCGCCGCCCTCGGCGGCGAAGTCGAAGCCGACCGGGCCGGCGTCGTCGCCGCCGAGCCCCACCAGGGCCCACAGCGGGCGCCCGCTCTCCGCGGGCAGCCGCTCGGCCGCCTGCTGGAAGGTGAGCGAGCCCGGCAGTTCGGCGATCGGGAAGGGACGCCGGTCGGCGGGGATGTCGCCGTCGCGCCTCGCCGCCTCCCGGGCGATCCGCCGCAGGGCCTCGGCCTGCTCGGGGACCCGGGCGGGCGTGCCGGCAAAGTCCTCCTCCGTCTCCTCCGGGCCGGGCAGCAGGGCGATCTGCGTCTCCAACCCGGAGGGGGCGTGCCAGGCGCGTCCCTCCGGGACATGGGTGGGCAGCCGGTCCCGGCTCAGCCCCACGTGGAAGTAGTCGCCGGCCTCGGCCTGGCGCAGCAGCAGCCGCTTGTCGTTGTGCGCGCCCAGCCGGCCGGCCAGCAGCAGCCGCTCGGAGGTGGCGATGACGTGCATGCCCACAGCCACGCCCTCCCGCAGCAGCCGCACGACCTCGCCGTACAGGCGTCCGCCGTCGTAGTCGTCGAGCAGGCCGCTGAGCGAGTCCCAGCCGTCGATCAACAGCATCAGGTGGGCCGGGCGCCGGGCCCGTGACAGCTTGCCGCGCAGCTCGGTCCAGCTCGCGCAGTCGTGCTCGGAGAGCAGCCGTTGGCGCCGGGTCAGCTCGGTGGAGAGGCGGTGGAGCAGGCGCTCCAGGCGTTCGGTGTCGTGCCGGGAGACCACCGCGCCGCAGTGCGGCAGGGCGGACAGCGCGGCCAGACCCCCGCCGGAGGAGTCCACGCAGTACAGGTGGACCTGCTCGGCGGTCAGCGTCGTGGCGATCGATCCGGCGACGGTGCGCAGCACCTGGGTGCGGCCCGACCGGGGGGTGCCGATCACGTACAGGTGGCCGAACTCGGCGAAGTCGATGACGCCGAGACGGCGTTCCTGGCGCTGCGGCACGTCGTACAGCGCGTAGGGCACCACCGGCAGGCGGCCGGGCGGGGTGGGGGGC
>NZ_VKHT01000898.1 GCF_014141535.1 Streptomyces alkaliphilus
GGCGTCTCCTCCCTCCCCGCCGAGCTCCGCCGCGCCCGTCGCTCGGTGGGGACGGTCTTCGCCGTCCACGGAGCGGTGACCGGCTGCTTCGCCACCCGAATCCCCTGGATCCAGGAACACCTGGGCCTGGGCACCGGCCAACTGGGTCTCGCCCTGGCCTTTCCCGCCATCGGCGCGGCGGTGGCCATGCCGATGGCGGGTCGGATCGTGCACCGGTGGGGAGCGAGGGCCGCCCTGCGCACCCTGCTCGTCCTGTGGTGCCTCGCCCTGGCCCTACCGGCCCTCGCCCCCCACCTCGTCGTCCTCTGCCTCGCCCTCGCGGTCTTCGGCGCCACCGCCGGTATGTCCGACGTGGTGATGAACGCCCAGGGTGTCGAGGTCGAGGAACGGTACGGCCGTTCGATCATGTCCGGTCTGCACGGCCTGTGGAGTGTCGGGGCCCTGGTCGGCTCGGCCGTGGGCGTGGCCGTGGTCCACGCCGGGGTGGACGCCCGACTCCACCTACCGGCGGCGGCACTGGTCCTGGCGGTCCTCGCCCGCTTCGCGGTGCGCGGGGTGCTGGACGTGCGCGCCGCACCCGGTGAGGCGGCGCCGCCCCGCTTCACGCTGCCTCCGAGGTCCGCCCTGCTGATCGGGGCGGTGGGCATGTGCGCCGTCTTCGGTGAGGGTGCCGGAATGGACTGGTCCGGGGTCTACCTGCGGGAGGTCACGAGCAGTTCGGAGACCGTGGCGGCGGCCGGTTACACCGGCTTCGCCTGCACCATGGCCATCGCCCGCCTGCTCGGCGACGCGGTGGTGCGGCGGATGGGAGCGGTGCGGACCGTGCGGGTCAGCGGTCTCCTCGCCGCCGCCGGCGGGGCGTTGGTGGTGGTGGCCCCCGTTCCCGCCGTCGGGGTGGCCGGATTCGCCCTGTTGGGTGTCGGCATCGCCGTGGTGGTTCCGCTGACCTTCGCCGCCGCCGGTCGCAGCGGCGCGCAACCGGCCCGGGCGATCGCCGGCGTGGCCACCATCACCTACACCACCGGCCTGGTCGCGCCGGCCGTGATCGGTCTGCTCGGCGAGCTGACCTCACTGCGGGTCTCCTTCGCCCTGGTGACCGGAGCCGCCCTGATCCTCTTCCTGGGCGCCGGGGTGCTCGCGCCGGGGCGGAACCCCACGGGGACCGGAGCCGTGATCACCGGTACCGGCGCGGAGGGTGCCGGGGTCCCGCCCGCACCGCCGCTCGGGGCGGGCCCCGGAACCGGCTCAGTCGACGGCGGCGGCCATGCGGCGCACGGCCTCGGCGAGCAGCGAGGGTGAACAGGCCAGGTTGAGCCGCGCCCGGCCCTCTCCCCCGGTGCCGAACTCCGGTCCGGGGGAGAGCGCCACCCGCCCGCGCTCCAGGAAACGGGCCGCCGGGTCCGGCTCCTCGGGCCACAACTCCCGACAGTCCAACCAGGCGAAATAGGTCCCCTCCGACTCCAGGACCCCCACCCCGGGCAGCAGAAGCTCCAGCAGGCGGACCACCAGGCGTCGGTTGGCGGCGACGCCGGCGAGGAAACCGTCCAGCCACTCCCCCGCCTCCCGCAGCGCCACGGTGTGCGCCAGCACCCCGAGATGGCTCGCGGCGTGCCCGAGAACTCCGGGAAGGACCGCGAGGTCCCGCTCGGCATCCGGGCCGGCGACGACCAGGGCCGCCTTGGCCCCGGGCAGGTTCCAGCTCTTGGATGCGGATATGACGGAGAAACCGCGCTCCGCCCCCGGCCGGGAGAGCCACGGGGTGAAGCGCGCGCCGGGAGGCACGATCGGTGCGTGGATCTCGTCCGCCACCACCCGCACGTCGTACCGTCCGGCCAGCCCGGCGAGGGTGTCCAACTCGTCCGGGCGGGGTACCGTGCCGGTGGGGTTGTGCGGATTGCACAGCACGTACACCGAGCCGGGGACGGAACGGAAGGCTCGCTCCAGGGTCTCCGGGTCCATGCGCCCCGCCGGGTCGAGCGGGGCCTCCACCACCCGCCGGCCCCGGTGGCGCGCCAGTTCCGCGATCGGGGGGTAGAGGGGCGGGCTGAGCACCACCG
>NZ_VKHT01000899.1 GCF_014141535.1 Streptomyces alkaliphilus
GGGCATGGGGGTGCGCGGGGCGGTCACCTCCCCGACCTTCGTCATCGCCCGGGCGCACCCGCCCACCGGGACCGGTCCGGCACTGGTGCACGTGGACGCCTACCGGCTCTCCGGCGGCCTGGAGGAGATGGAGGATCTGGACCTCGACGTCTCGCTGACCGACTCCGTGGTGGTCGTGGAGTGGGGCGAGGGCCGGGTGGAGGAGCTGACGGAGGACCGGCTGCACGTGCGGATCGAGCGCACGGCGGGCGCGGAGGGGCCGGAGGGCGACGCCCGCCGGGTGACCCTGGAGGTCGTCGGTGGGCGTCGGGGCCTGCCCGACCCCGACCTGCTGCGCCGAGCCGTCGCCGGCACCGCTCCCGCGAGCGGGGGGTGAGAGGCGGGCGGAGGTTTCGGCCGACCGGTTCCGACGACTTCCGATGGCTTCCCCGCCGTTTCGCCGTTTCCGGGCGAACCGGCGCGATCAGGGAACGACCACGACCGGGAAACCGATGGTCGCGACCGACCACATGATCTCGCCGTCCTCCGCGGACTGACGGATGCCACCGGTCCGTTCGGGACCGTCCGGATCCGGGATCGAGCCGTCCTCGGCGGTGCTGAACCCCACCACGGCGTCGCCGACGGAGGTGAAGACCACCACGTTGGTGATCGGTACGCCGTCCGAGCCGGTGGTCGCCTCGGCCCGCCAGGTCACCTCGTACTCGCCGGGTTCCGGCCGCACCGGGCTGGGGTGCACCGGGTGGCTGTGGACGACGGTCTCCCCGCCCCCGCCGTCGCTCGCCCCGCCGTCGGTGCCGTCCGTGGCGCCGTCCGTCCCGACCAGCCACACCCGCTGCTCGCCCAGGGAGTAGACCACCCGGGCGCCCGTGCCCGAGACCGGGGGCAGCGGGGGGTGGGCGGCCTCCCCGGAGGCGCCCCCGTCGCCGCCCGCGCCGTCATCCCCGCTGTCGCCGCCGTCGGCCGGGTCGCCGATCGGGGTGTTCGCCGGGTCCCCGGTGCCGTCGCCGGCGTCGCTCCCCGCCGGGGCCGCGGTGTCGGTGCGGGGCTCCACGGCGCCGGCGGCCTGCCAGGCGAGGAAACCCACGATGGCCAGGGCCACGGCGGTCAGGGTCACCACGAAGACGGCCGAGGAGCCGCCGGTACCGTCAGAAGCACGTGCCACGATGCGCTGCCGCCTTCGCCGGAGAGGGTTGTTCGGGTGCTCGGATGGTTTCGGCTCCCGCCGCCGCGAGGCTGTACCGGGCGCGGGAAGGGCCACGCCCCGATCGGGAACGGTCGGAACCGACCGCGCGCGACCGGGTGCGATGGTCGGAAAACGACGTTAGCAGCCCGGTGCCCGCCCCTCCGCACGGTGCGACCGGCGGGGCCGGTACCGTCCCCCGCACGCCGTAGGCTGTGGGGTGTGCTGCTGCTCGCCATGGACACCGCCACCCCCGCCGTCGCCGTCGCCCTGCACGACGGCGTCCGGACCCTCGCCGGTTCCGTCCGGGTGGACGCCCGGCGCCACGGCGAGCTGTTGCTCCCCGGCGTCCACCGCGTGCTCGCCGAGGCCGGGCGGGAGCTGTCGGAGGTCACCGCGCTGATCGTGGGGACCGGCCCCGGCCCCTACACCGGCCTGCGGGTCGGCCTGGCCACCGCCGCCGCCATCGGCGCCGCCCTTCGCGTCCCCGTCCACGGCGTGTGCACCACGGACGCCATCGCCCACGCCACCGGCCGCCGGGAGCCCTTCGTGGTCGCCACCGACGCCCGCCGCCGCGAGGTGTACTGGGCCCGCTACGACGATGCCCGCACCCGCGTCGAGGGTCCCGCCGTGGACCGCCCCGCCGACCTCCCGGCGCACGTCACCGCCCTGCCCGCCACGGGCGCCGGCGCCGTCCTGTACCCCGACGCCTTCCCCCGTCGCATCGCCGGCGGGCCGAAGCACGCGGACGCCGCCGCCATGGCGGCGCTGGCCGCCGAACGGCTGGCCGCCGGCCTGCCGCTCGACCCGCCGCGACCGCTGTACCTGCGCCGCCCCGACGCCCGGGTGCCCGCCGGCTACAAGGTGGTCACC